>JBFHVK010000061.1:0-11807 GCA_041589615.1 Gammaproteobacteria bacterium
GCAGCTACAGGTACAGCAGAAGCAAAAAGGCAGGGGTATCGAAAAGATGATTAACCCTGCAATGAATGCGCCTGCTTCAATGTCTAATCAGGCAATGAGTACACTGCCTGGCGGCGTTAATTTCATCGATACCATACAGGGCGGGCAGAAATTCGAACCAGCTTATTCAATTGATCCTCGCATATCAGAATTGAAAGAAGATATGTTTGAGGTGCAGCAGCGAATCAAGAAAGCCTATCACGAAGATTTATTTTTAATGCTTGCCAATTCAGACAGGCGACAAATTACAGCGCGTGAAATAGAAGAACGGCATGAAGAAAAGTTAATCATGCTGGGGCCGGTACTTGAACGCGAACAGGATGAATTACTTGATCCGTTAATTGATAGAACATTCGCAATACTGATGAAAAACGGCAGGCTTCCAGCTCCACCACCAGACCTGAACGGCGTTGATCTGCGTGTTGAATATATATCACTGATGGCGCAGGCACAAAAATCAATTGGCACATCATCCATTGAAAGATTCGCAGGCTTTGCGGGGGAAATATCAGCAGTTAAGCCTAACGTGCTAGACAATATTGATTTTGATGAAGCTTTAACTGAATACGGCGACCTGGTGGGCGTGCCTCCAAAACTTGTGAGGCCTGAAGGCGAAGTTCAAAAGATCAGACAGGCGAATGCAAAAGCAATCGCAGAGCAAAGGCAGGCAGAAATTTCAAGTCAAGCAATACAGGGCGCGAAGGTTCTTTCTGAAACAGATACTGACAACAAAAATGCACTGACTGATATGGTCGGTGGAATTTAATATTCGGGGGAGATATGAGTACATCATTCAATAAATACTGGAATCCAACAGGGGGCGATGATGGTTCTGGTGGTTGGGAGGATAACGAAGGTTCTGATGGAAATGCGCGCGTCAATCTGGGCACCACATTATCCGGGGAGCGAAACGAAGGGACACCAAATCAATATTTTGCCTCAGTTGGTGAATGGAACTATACGATATGTACGGGTGATGTAGTTATAACAGAAAATCCTGCACTAATACATCATGTTATTGTAACTGTAGCTACCGCCACAGATATTATAGAGATACGCGATGCCAGTTCAGCAGGCACAGGAACGGTAGTCGATACAATCCCGGCCGGAACAGCAGTACAGACAAAATATGAATTTGAAGGATATAAGTTCAATACAGGATTAGTTATTGATTTTGCCGCCACTGCCACAGGAACAGTTAGAGTTGCCTGGAGAGATCAATAATGCCTCGCAATAGTATCGCATCTAGCAGATTCAAGACATACCAATCATTAGCCGGGATACCTTGCGGCGATTACTTTGTTAATTTCCCAGAGTACGGCGATAC
The DNA here is from genome assembly GCA_041589615.1 of Gammaproteobacteria bacterium. Taxonomy (GTDB): domain Bacteria; phylum Pseudomonadota; class Gammaproteobacteria; order SZUA-229; family SZUA-229; genus SZUA-229. The sequence goes on from JBFHVK010000061.1 coordinate 1,367, forward strand.
TGATTCATCTATTATTCTTTCAGACACATTAACCTCATCATCAAATATTGGCGGCGGTGTAATGTTTGGTTCGGGTTATGACTTTAACTCTGATGGTGTTCTGCTGGGGGCTAGTGGATCAATAAATATAAGCAGTGTCGTTTCAGCAGCAGATAAGGCAAAGCTAGTTAAGGGTGGATGCTTTACCGTATGGGTTGATAAGGGATACGCCGACTATGTAGCGAGTGGGCAGTATGAGTCATTATTCTTTTGCTGGAATGGTGCGAATAATGCACATTTAAACACAATAAAACTTAATGGTGACAGTAAGACAGGTGTGCGCTTTGGGACTAATGCGAATCCAGCACAGAAAGCCAGAATGTATCAAACAGGTAAAGATGATCTAGTTAGGTTTGATCTATCATGGACAAATACAGAAGGGATATTATTTATCGATAATTATCCTGTTGCTCAAGGTGCCGTTGCTCCCTTAACTCTTGATGTGTTCGATAATATACATATTGGAGGACAAAACGGGAAGGGGCCGCAAACAGCCAGAATGAAAAACTTCATGCTATCTACTAAGCCTATATTAATGCCAAAAGGCCCGAAAACTGTAGTAATGCTTGGGCATTCGTTTGCTGCTAATGGTGATTATCCAGAAGGGGCTAATAGCTACATACAAGGTGATACCGTTCAAACTGATTCATCAGGCGAAGCGAGAACTTGCGCAAGAATCCATAGGGATTTGCATAGCTATGGTATTGGCTTTAAATACGGCAAAATTAGAAATTATGGCGTTGGTGGTGCAGCAGTCACAGGCCTGGCCTCGCAAATAACCAGCGCAATTAGTGCAGTTACAACCATTGATATTGCCATTATTCAAATAGGACTAAACGAAGTAACAGCAGGAACGGGAGACTTTAATACGGATTACCCGACATGGCAGGCAGATATACAGGCAGAGATTGACACAATATTGGCAAATGGAGCGGATCAGGTATATCTATGCAATGTGACATCACCCGTTCATGATTCTACTTATGGCGGTCAAGCGTATTTAGATCGTGTCGATGCCGCTAATCTTGTTATCGATGCTGTAGCTGCTGCGAATACAGAAGTTATAAAAGTGGATCTATTCAACCTTTTGAATGGGCATAATGCGCTGGCAGCAGATTTCGCCACTAATGACAGGCATCCTTCGGACCAGGGGTATAACAAAATAGGCACTCTTTTATCAAGCAGGGTATTTGAAAATAGTTATAACAGATAGCACATTAATGGCAGATTAACCATGATACTAAGTTCGCTATCAATAGAAGAATAATGACAAACAAAAACAAAAACATAAACCAGAAGCAAGCAAATGCGACTGAAGTTCAGAATAATGACATCAGGTTTATTATGTCAACTGAGCAAGGTAGGCGTTTTATATATGAAATGTTGAGTGATACGCATCAGTATCAAACATCATTCACAGGTAATTCGCATACTTTTTTTAGAGAGGGTGAGCGGAATATAGGCGTTAAGCTTATGAAGCGAATCCATGAAAACTGCCTTGATGAGTATGTATTAATGCTTAAAGAGGCACGTAAAAGGGCCGAGCAAATATGACCGATACTGCCGCACAGACTAACACCGGCGCGGGTGAGGGTGATACAGCTACTGCTAACGAAGCCACAGGTGGTAACACACTGATTACTTCTGAAGGTAGCGAAGGCGAGGTTTCCGGTAACGAAGCAACAACTGCAACAACAACTGAAGCAGCAGCAACAGCTGAAGGCGATCCTGGCAACAGTGAAAGCGCAGAAGGCGATGCTGGTAAGAATGAGCCGATTGAATACGGTGATTTTTCGCTTCCAGAAGGCATTGAAGCTGATGATGTATCAGGCATGGTATCACTCATCAAAGAAAACAATGTGCCGAAGGAAATTGCGCAAAAACTCGTAGATTATGAAGCTAATTTGATTCAGGAAACGCGGAAGAATGCAGAAGACCGGAAAGCACAATTTGAAGAAAAGATAGCGAAGCGTTCTGAAGAATGGTATCAGGAAACCGTAAACGACAAAGACATTGGTGGCGATAAGCTGAAAGAAATATTACCAGTGGTAAATCGGGCGCGATTACAGTTTGCAGATAAAGACTTTTCAGCATGGCTCGATAAAACGGGATACGGCAACAACAAAATGTTTGTCAAGTTTTTCCATAATATCGGCAAAGCTATCAGTGAAGACAGTTTTCACCTTTCACGAGGCGAAGGTGCTGGCTCTAAAAAATCTGCGGCAGAAGTTTTATATCCTTCTGCGCAAAACGGTTAATAATTTCTCTGGGGGGAGAATACTATGGCTGCAATTAGCGCAACAAATCCAACGCTGTTGGACGTTTCAAAACGGTTAGATCCAGACGGTAAGATCGATATGATCACCGAAATGCTGGCCGAAACAAATGAAGTCCTGGAAGATATGACCTTTATTGAAGGTAATCTTCCGACTGGTCACAAAACAACTATCCGTTCAGGCCTGCCTACAGCGACCTGGCGTAAACTCAACTACGGCGTACAGCCTAGCAAATCACGCACTGTAACTGTTACAGATAGCGCGGGTATGCTTGAAGCTTATGCTGAAGTGGATAAGGCACTTGCAGATCTGAATGGCAATACTTCAGAGTTTCGCGTGTCTGAAGATAGTGCATTCCTTGAAAGCATGAATCAAACAATGGCTGATAAGCTGTTCTACGGCGATACAGATACCGATCCTGAGCAGATCATGGGTTTCGGCCCACGTTTTAATGATCTGTCTGCTGAAAATGCAGATAACATTATCGATGCAGGTGGTACAGGTTCTGATAATCATTCAATCTGGCTGGTAGTGTGGGGCGCAAATACTGTGCATGGCATTTACCCTAAAGGTTCAATGGCTGGTTTCCAGCATCAGGATCTGGGCGAAGTCACACTTGAAGATGCAGCCGGTGGCAAGTATCAAGGCTATCGCACACATTACAAGTGGGATACCGGCCTGACAGTACGTGACTGGCGTTATGTGGTGCGTATCTGTAATGTTGATAACAGTCTTCTGAGCAAAGACGCCTCAACAGGTGGTGATCTTATCGATCTGATGGTTCAGGCTTTAGAGCTTGTGCCTAACCTGGGCATGGGTCGTCCCGCGTTCTATGTGAACCGCACAGTTCGTTCATTCCTTCGTCGCCAGATCAGCAATAAAACCAATGTCAATCTGACAATGGAAGAAGTTGCTGGCAAGAAGGTTGTTGCATTTGATGGTGTTCCAGTTCGTCGTTGTGATGGCTTGCTGAATGGCACTGAAGCACGAATCGTATAAGGGGAATACTAATGTACATTGATAAAAGCACAGAACTTTGCGATGCAGAAGCGTTAAGCACAGCAGGCACTGGCCTGGCCTTGGTGGGTGATCAGATTGATCTGGGTGCAGCAGGTGAAAATGTCGGCAACGGCGAGCCTATGGCACTGGTTGTTCAGGTCACAACTGCGGTCACATCAGCCGGTGCTGCAACTGTTGAATTTCAGCTTGCATCTGACGCAGCAGCTGCGATTGCAACTGATGGTTCAGCAACTGTTCACGGTAAAACTTACGCGATACCAAAGGCCTCACTGGTCGCTGGTTTTCAGGTAATTTTACCACTACCGCCAGCGGGTGATGTAGCGTATGAGCGTTATCTGGGTCTATTACAGAACGTGGGTACAGCTGCATTGACTGCGGGCGCTATTGATGCGTTTGTTGTTCCACAAACTCAAATTCAGCAGTGGAAATCACTGCCTGACGCACTGTAAAGGGGGTGATCCTTGATCGAGGTCGTAGCTAACCGCAAAGGTTTTTATAAAGGCATTCGTGAACCTGGTGAAAGCTTTCAGATTGAATCGAAAGAAGAACTGGGTAAATGGATGGATGAGGTGAAGTCAAAGCCATCCAAGCCTGAAAAATCTAGCGCGGGTAAGGGTGAGTAATCACCCACAACAAAAAGGGTACGGGTTGGCAGGCCCGTATCCTTTTTTCTTTAGGTAATCATCATGGCAAGCGAAGTATCAATCTGTAACCTTGCAATTTCAACCTTCGGCCTGGGCAAAACTATATCGGCCCTTGATGAAGCATCTGCTGAAGCTACACAATGCAATATTCAATATGAAAATGCGCGTGATCAAACACTTGAGGAACATGACTGGAAATTTGCCTCTGTTGAGCAATCACTTGCCTTAACAGGTACAGCGCCTGCTCGTTGGGGTTACTCTTATGCCTTGCCAAGCAATTGTATTATCCCTCGTGAAATAATCAACACAAGCTCTGAAGATCCGATTGAATATGAGGTTGCATTAAGCAGTGATTTGACAACACGGCTTATATACACAGATAGAGCTGATGCGGTATTAAGGTACACGGCGAAGGTAACAGATCCAAATAAGTTCAGCATAGGATTTATTAATGCTCTTTATTGTCGTGTAGCAATGGGCATTGCCTTGCCATTAACACAAAAAGATGAGCGCCTTCAGGCGGCATCAAGGCTATTTGCAATCATGCTTTCATCGGCACAGGTAAATGATGCGAATACCGGCCATAAATTTCATGAAAGAGATGCGAGCTGGACAAGCAGTAGATGACAACAAAGATATCTCAATCTGCCTTCACAAATGGTGAATTAACACCAGCATTACATGCAAGGGTTGATCTTGATCAGTATCAGCGCGGCCTTGCGACCTGCTTAAACGCAATTATTCACCCGCATGGTGGTGCGTCCAATCGTGCTGGCACTGAATTTGTTATTGAAGTAAAAGACTCAACCAAAGCAGTCAGGCTGATTGAATTTCAGTTTAATACATCTGATACCTATGCGCTCGAATTTGGTGATCAGTATATGCGCGTTATCCGTAATGGCGTGCAGGTAGAATCAGGCGGCTCGCCTTATGAGATATCAACACCATACCTGGAAGCAGAGCTATTTGATATCAAGTTTGTTCAGTCTGCCGATATCATTACCATCACGCACCCGAATCACGCACCACGAGAATTATCAAGGGCATCGCATACCAGCTGGACGCTATCAACGATTACCTTTGCGCCTTCAATAAGTGCGCCGACTGGCCTTGCTTCAAGTGCGCCTGGCGCGGGTAATACCTACGTTGTGACCGCTATTGCAGAAGAAAGCTATGAAGAAAGCCTTGCTTCAGCCAGCGCAAATAGCACATCAAGAACATCAACACTGAGCTGGACAGCTGTAACAGGGGCCATTGAATACAATGTATATCTGTTGTCAAATGGTCTGTATTACTACATAGGCAAAGCAGGCACGAACAGCTTCACTGATAGCACGCTACCACTGGACTATACACAGACGCCACCAACAGCGCGTAACCCATTCAATGCTTCTGGGGATTATCCGGCAACTGTTGGCTATCATAATCAGCGCCTGTGCTTTGGAAGCACTAATAATAACCCGCAAAAACTATGGATGAGTAAAACCGGCCTGTTTCATAACATGACAGCATCAAGTCCATTGAAAGATGATGATGCTATCACCCTGACTATTGATTCAAATCAGGTGAATGCAATACGCCATATTGTGCCATTAACTGATTTGTCAATCATGACATCAGGCACTGAGGCAGTTATCACATCAAATGACAATGCCTTCACATTTGCCAATTTGCGGCGAAAAATACAGAGTTACTACGGGGCGTCTAATGTTGCGCCTGTTGTTGCAGGAAAATCAGCCATTTTTATTCAGGAAGATGGCAATGTTGTGCGTGAAATATCCTATGATGATGGCGGTAATTTCGCAGGCAGTGATCGATCTATCTTCAGTGAACATCTGTTCACAGGTTACAGCATTGTGGATATGGGGTATGCAAAATCACCAGATTCGATTGTATGGGCCGTGCGTAATGACGGGGTATTGCTTGGCCTGACGTACTTACTTGAGCAGGGCGTTTTTGCCTGGCATAAGCATACAACAGATGGGCTATTTGAGTCGGTCTGTACCATTCCTGAAAACAATGAATCAGCCACTTATTTTGTGGTGAAACGCAAAATCAATGGAACCTGGAAGCGATACATCGAAAGATTGCATTCGCGCCAGTTTACTGATGTAAAAGATTGTTTCTTTGTCGATAGCGGTCTTTCACTTGATGTTCCTGTAACTATATCCGGTGCAACACAGGCAAATCCTGTTGTGATTACAGCGACCGGCCATCCATTTAGTAACGGCGATTTAATTGATCATCAAGACATTGTTGGCATGACTGAGCTGAATGGGAATCGATATGCCATTGCGAATGTAACCGCAAACACCTATGAGCTAACCGATGTTGATACCGGCGATAATATTGATGGTACAGCATTCACGGCCTATGAGTCAGGTGGCGAGGCGCGTGAAGCAGTAACCGCTATTTCAGGATTAACTCATCTTGAAGGTGAAACCGTATCAATCCTGGCTGATGGCAGTGTTGTGGCAAGTCAGGTAGTGTCATCAGGCGCAATAACGCTATCTAATCCGGCCAGCAAGGTGCATATCGGCCTGCCCTATACAACCGACATAGAAACACTGAAACCGCCATCTAAAAAAGTATCAGGGCGAAAGGTATCTGCATCATCATTAACTTGTCAGGTGCATAAATCAAGGGGCATGTTTGCAGGGCCAGATGCTGATAATCTTTTTGAGCTGAAGCAGACACCTACGGCCTATGATTCACCCATTGCGCTATTTACCGGCGAAGTTGAAATTGCTGTCACAAGCGCCTGGCAGAATGGCGGCAAGGTGTTGATTCGTCAAACAGATCCATTGCCTCTAACAATATTAAGCATTATCCCTGATATCCTTATCGGCAACTAATTGCGATTCAAGTTCATCATTTAGCCTATTTGCGAGAATGTTAATAGCAATCTTTCGCATAGGTAAAATATGGCACTTCCTTTAATCCTCGCAGCTGGTGGCACATTACTGACACTCTACGGCACTAATCAGCAGATTAAGGCCAATGAAGCGAATCTTGAATTCCAGAATGAGCAATTAAGGCATAAGCGCGAAGTCTCTAAAGTAATGGCGGCAGATGCCATTGAAAGGGGCGAGCGTAATGCGCGTGCCCAGGGCCGAAAAGTAAGGCAAGTCGCTGGCCAGCAGCGTGCGGCTATTGCAGCAAATGGCTTTGTGGTTGATCAGGATACAGCCGGTGATCTGGTTGATGACACAATCAACTGGGGCAAGGTAGACGTTGCCATGCTTCGCGCAAATGCACGCATGGAAGCCTTGCAGATTGAAGCAGGTGGCACAGAAGCCGCCATTCAAATGCGTATGAATGAAACATCAACCGCATATCAGAATCAGGCCACATTAATCAACGGCGCGACCAGCCTTATCAATGCCGGTAACAATTATTACCGTGCCACTAACGGGTAAAAAATATGCCTCGCGTACAATCCTATCAAACAGACACGATTAACCAGCGACCTGCTGCCGATACCAGTACGAATGTCAGATCATCGCCTGATGATTTTGGTGCAAGCGTAGGCAAGGCAACACGGCAACTGGGCGGCACGCTCGCAGATCTGGGTACACAGCTACAGCTCAGGGAAAATGAAACCTGGGCGCGGGAGCAGGAAACCCTTTTTCAGAAAACCATTACTGAAAGACTGTCAGACAACAACACAAGCTTTTACAGTAAAACCGGCAAAGCGGCCTATGATGGCCTGGATGCTGAACGTGAATACACAGATAAGCTTGCTGAATCGATGCTTGAGCAGGCTGACAATGAAGCGAAGCGCAAAAGGCTGGGCGATTTAATCAATAACAAAAAGGCATCGCTCTATGATTCGTATGGTCGCCATGCACTGAAAGGCCTGAAGGCCTGGGAGAATAGCCAGAATCAATTTGCGGCAAAAACCGCCATTGAATCAGCTGCGGCTAATCCATACAGCAAAGATGTTATCACGCATCTTGAGCGTGGGCGCATGGAAATATCAGATATGTATTACCGCAATGGTGCGTCTGAAGAAGAAGTCAAAGCGCGTGTTGATGCCTATGAAAATGATTTTCATAAGACCATGATATCTACCCTGATTGAAGACAATCCCTCACAGGCAAAAGCATACTTCAACGTAAACAAAGATGATCTGCTTGCTGATACCCGCAATGCAATATCGAAGCAGCTTGAATCTGCAAATTTATTGCAGCAGGCACAGCAGCAAGCCGATTTGATTATGGAGAAGGCGACACTTGAGCAAAGTGATCCGATAAAGCTTGCCAAGTTGATTGAAGATCCAGAACTTCGAAAGGAAACAGAATCACTGGTTCGCGTATATGATGCAGACAGGAAGCGCAGAGATAAAGAAGTTCAGGATAATATTATCAATTCAGCCTGGCAGGGTGTGATCGATAACCCACGACCTGAAAGCATACCAAAAACCATGCGGTATGATCATCGAATCAAGATGATGAAGTACATTGAAACCATTGCTTCAGGTAAGAACATTGAAACCAGCTGGCCAACATACTACGAATTATCCAAAATGGCCGGTGATCCTGAAAGGCGCAATGAGTTTCAGGGCGTGAATCTTAACGAGTACAGAACAGAGCTGGCTGATTCTGAATTCAAGGAGCTGGTGAAGATACAGACAGGCCTTAAATCGAATGACCAGAAGACCAAGCTTAAGCTGGATGAAATATACAGCAATACGCAGGTACTGAATCAGCGCCTTGAGAATGTGAATATCAAGACTAACCCGAAAGAAGGCACTGATGAGGCAAAACGATTAACAAAATTTCAGCAATATGTTGATCAGCAGGTTAGCGAATTCAAGCAAACAAATGGCGGCGTGATTAATAAGCAGCAGTACCTGGATATTGTTGATAACTCACTGCGCGAATGGATTGTTGACGAAGATCTTTTCTTTGATGATAAAAAACTTGCCTTTGAGGTATCGCCTGATGATGTTGGTGATATTCCGAAAGAGGCAAGGCAGGCCATTACTGATGAGCTGGTTAAACGCAATAAGAAGGTTACAGAAGAAGCAATCAGAGAATGGTATCTGTTTGGCATCAGAAAAGGGGCTAAGTAGTGGAAATTGATTACGGTCAGTTAATGGATGAACACGAAGATGAAAAGCGTACAAAATTAAAAGCAACCATGATGGATGCGGTGAGTACCGCACCTGAACAGCACGCAAAAATACTGGATCTTTCGAAAAAAACAGGGCTAACACCTGACCTAGTAAAAGGCCATGAATCAGAGCTTGATCAGAAGGTAAAACAAAAGAGCGTTGATTATGGCAGGCTCATGGATGAATCCCCAAAAACGGCAGAATTCCTGTCGAATCCAGATAATGCCAAGCTTGCGCAAAATGATGTTGAAAATCTGAGCTGGTTTGAAACCATCGGCAGGGGCATCGGCAACAGGGCAAGCAATGTATCAGCGGGATTCACTCGTTTTGTGGGCAAAACATCGGCAGAGCTTGCACAGGAAATAGAGGAAAGGCTTCCCCTGGGTACGCTCGTGATTAATTCAGAAGGCATCAGCTGGCGGCAATCGCGTGAACAAGATTTTGAAGGGCAAGGCTTTGTGCAGGGTGCAACCAATTACCTTGAAGGCCTTGCAGAAGACATTGATTATAAGCCTGGCACATCATGGGAGGACGTTAAACAATCGCCCCTGAGTGAATTTCTGCCATTTGCCATCGAGCAGGGACTGGTATCTATTCCTGATATGGCTGGCGTATTGATCAACCTGCCTGCATATGTGGCCGCACGTACCGGCGAGCTGGGCGATGAAAGAGCAAAGAACGATCAGCGCAATGAAGCCACTATTGAAGATTTTGTCACGGTTGCGCCGTTTGCCATCGGCAGCGCATTTCTTGAAAAGCTGGGAACAAAGGGAATCATCGGGCTTGATGATGTGCCTATTACCGGCTTAAAAGACTTGCCTGGCGCAATCACAAAGGCAAGCGTTAAGGAGGCAGGTACTGAAGCGGTTCAGGAAGGCCTTGAATCCACATCAACTACAGTCGGCACTGAAAAAGGCTTTCAGCCTGCTGAAACATTAGAGCAAATGCTTGCGGGTGCGGTAGGTGGTGGGCCATTTGGCGGCATCGTTCGAGGCACTACAGGGCTTGGCGAAATATACATCAACCGAGTCAATGCAGATAAAAATGCAATTGAAGGCAGAGACAAGCTTGTTGAATTATCCGAGCGTGCCAAGCAGTCAGAGCTGTATAACCTGGACAAAGAAATATTTGCAGAATTCTTTCAGTCAGTATCTGAAGACAAAGAAGTATTCATTGACGTGGCCGGTGCATTAAACGCATTCAAGGCCGCTAATGTAAACCCTGCTGATGTATATAATGAAATGGGTGTCATCGGTCAGGTGGGCGAAGCCACTGCGCGGGGCGGTGATATGGTTGTGCCTATTGGTCAGCTGATGAAATTAGCAGATCAGGAATACTTCAAC
>JBFHVK010000062.1:0-11776 GCA_041589615.1 Gammaproteobacteria bacterium
CCAGGCATTTGACCCTAATATTAATATTGCCGGTGTTATATTGAACCAGCTTGGCGGCAGTCGCCATGAGAACAAACTTCACAACGTTATCGAACACTATACCGATGTAAAGGTCGTTGGCTCCGTTTATAAAAACCCGGAGCTATCTATCGAAGAGCGTCATCTTGGTCTCATGCCCAGTAATGAAGATGACTCGGCAGACCGCAAAATTGAGCAGATTCGCGATATTGTGAAGCAACAGGTAGACCTGCCGCTTCTACGCTCTATTGCCGACACTGCTCCTGCGTTACCAGAAAGTGAGCTTACTCAGGCTGATATTATCCACGTAACAACGCCATTAAAAATAGGTATTGTTCAAAATGATGCTTTTGGCTTCTACTACCCTGGTGATATCGAAGCAATAAAAAGCACAGGGGCTGAAATAGTCGTAGTCGACACCATACGTCAACAGGCTTTACCCGATATTGATGCCCTGTTCATTGGCGGAGGTTTCCCTGAAACGCGTATTCAACAACTGGAATCAAACAACCAGATGCGCCAGCAAATTAAGGATGCGCTTCAGCAGGGACTGCCCTGCTATGCTGAGTGCGGTGGCTTAATGTATCTGAGCCGAAGTTTAAAATGGAACCAGCAATCAGGCGAAATGGTAGGCTTCATACCCGCAGACTGTATAATGTATGAAAAACCACAGGGCCGTGGTTATATAAAGCTTGAAGAAACAGAGAATCACCCCTGGCATGATTTTCAACCCGAACCAGAACCGGTTATCGCAGGCCACGAGTTTCATTACTCGGCACTTGAAAATATTGATTCGGATGTTAAATTTGCCTATCGTGTAAAGCGCGGTTCTGGCATCAATGGCCAGTATGATGGCATCGTAATAAACAACACTCTGGCCTGTTATGCCCATTTACGTGATACCGCTAGCAATCACTGGGCACAACGTTTTATCCAGTTTGTACAACATTGTAAACGCTCAAAATCGGAGTAACCTGTATGATTAAATTAACAGCCGCAGCTGCAAAGCAAGTAAAGCACTCTGCCAGGGAATCAAACCTGGATGGCCTGCCGCTACGTCTGGCCTGCACACGCATGGAAGATGGTAATTTCCACTACGGCATGGGATTTGATGATGTAAAAGAAGGTGATATTACACATACTTCTGAAGGTGTAGATGTGATTGTTTCTGTAACAGCAAATGAATTCATGAATGGCACAACGGTTGATTACGTTGAACTTGAAGAAGGTAATCCTCAGTTTATTTTCATGAATCCTAACGATCCTAACTACGTACCACCTAAAGAGAAATAAAACGGATATAATATGAGCTTTACACAGCGTATTCATATGGAGTTTAAACAGATGTCTACTCGGCATTTATTTAACTGCATATCTGCGCTGTTTGTATTGCTGACTCTGCTAATTTTAAGCAGCTTATGGCTAGCAAATACAGATAGCCAGAAAACTTTTGCCCTGATAGTTCATATCATTCTTATATCTGTCATTTTTATCAGTATTTCGATGATTGCATTTGCTAATCAACAGAAACAGAACAGTAATAATCTTCAACAGCAGAAAGCCCAGGAAATTCTTTACAACGTCACAAATTCGGTTAACACCGGTCGTGAACTGAAGGAGTTACTGACTCTGTTCTGTAAAACCACCTACAAAGAACTTCATGCACAGAATGTTTCAGTGTGGTTAATTACAGAAAATGACTGGCTCGAATATATCGTCGGTTCAGGTATAGACCCTAAAATAGTTTCCCAGCCCAGACGCATTAAAATAACACAGGAACTGGCAGATAGCCTGATCAACAAACAGATCATTCATGATGATGAGCATGTCACACGCATTGCAGAAATACTGCAATGTGATGTCACCGATGACTACCGCTCTTATTACCTGCCACTACATCACCATAACAGTATACTAGGTGTTATTCGTATAAAACTTGCACAGTTGCCTCTGGAAAATCAGCAGGATTTATACGAACTTTTCAAGGCACTCTCCAGGCAGCTTTGTAATGCCATTGAAAAAGCCAAGCAGGATCAGGAATCACGCCGAAACATTATTATGCAGGAGCGTAGCCTGATAGCTAATGAGTTACATGACTCACTCGCACAGACTCTTGCAAGCCTGAGATTCCAGGTCCGCGTTCTTGATGAAACATTACAACCTACCTCAGAATTCCAGTCTATACGCGGTATTGAGCAGGTGGAAAACAGCCTGGATGAAGCCTATTCTGATCTACGCGAACTTATAGCACATTGTAGAACACCTATTGATAAGCAGGGCTTGATGCCTGCCGTAGAAAAATTAATTTCAAGACTTAAGAAAGATACAGGCATGCACATCCTGTTACAACAGGAGTGGCAACATTCTGATTTACCACCCAACCTTGAAATGCATATATTTCGAATAGTTCAGGAAGCAATGAACAATATACGAAAACACAGCAATGCACATAATGTTCGACTGATGTTCCGTTGTGATGTAGAAGGTAACCACCACATTCTTATCGAAAATGATGGGCAGGGTTTCGAAACCCCAAATGTCAGTGATCACCCCGGTAAACATGTGGGTCTAAGCATTATGAGTGAACGTGCAAATTACCTTGGTGGAGACCTGCGCATAGAAAGTGAACCGGACGAAGGTACACGCATTGAACTATATTTTACCTACAGTAGCGAAACAAAGCATGATCCGCTACAAAGATTATCGGAGATCAGCCTTTGAGTATGCGTGTATTAATCATTGATGACCACGCTCTGTTTCGCGTCGGTTTACAGGGTCTACTTGAGCAACGCGGCATAGAAGTGATCGATGCAGTCGCTGAAGGATCTAAAGGTCTTCAGTTAATTGAGGAACTTAACCCAGACATAGTTTTACTGGATCTGCGCATGCCCGATATGAGCGGGCTGGAAGTGCTCCTGCAAGCCAGGGAAAGAAATATTCAGCAACCCATTGTGATGCTAACAACCAGCAACGAAGAACAGGACCTGGTAGAAGCACTTCGCAATGGTGCGCAAGGATACCTGCTCAAGGACATGGAACCTGATGAACTGGTGAGTGCCTTACGAGATATCGAAAAAGGTAAAAGTGTCGTTGCCCATGGTCTTACCGATGTACTGGCTAAAATGGTTCAGGGTGAGCCTGTTGAAGAAGCAAAAAAGGAAACGCCGTTTTCCGAACTGACACCACGTGAACTTGAAATATTATGCCTGCTGGCCGATGGGCAAAGTAACAAGGTAATTGCCAGAAATCTTGGCATTTCAGATGGCACGGTAAAACTGCATGTAAAAGCAATACTGCGAAAACTGGAAGTTCACTCTCGAGTAGAAGCCGCGGTGATTGCAGTTGAGCAGGGTTTGAAACAGAATAAAACCAATGAAAACTAAAATAATCCAGGTATTCTAATATGAAGACATTCAGATCACTCATCGATGAAATTCTACCCGATATCAAAGAACTGTTTCCCTGGGATCTGGAAGAAAAACTCAATGACTCTGATGAAATACTTCTTATAGATATAACTGAACCTCGTGAATACAACACTGTGCACATACAAAATTCAATTAATGTGCCACGTGGAGTACTTGAATCAAGTTGCGACTGGGGTTACGAAGACACAGTCCCGGAACTAGCATCTGCCAGGGATAAGGAAGTGGTTGTAATCTGTCGATCTGGAAACCGTAGTGCACTTGCAGCTTTCACCATGCAACTTATGGGTTTCAGGAATGTCAGTTCTCTAAAGACTGGCCTGAGGGGCTGGTTTGACTATGAACTACCACTATTTGACGGTGACGAAAAGGAAGTCGATGAAGATTCAGCAGACGCCTACTTTAGCAAGTCCCCTAAACCTGAACAGATGGGGCCAGGAGATTAGCTTCCGACTGGTAGCTTTATTTATTTTTAAATTTGCTCTTCTAACTTTTGCAGGGCAAGTATTTGCGGATACAGTTAACAATCCGAATATCATACCCCAGCAGAATATGCCCGGCCCTTTTTTTATAGAAAGCTATTTAGGTAAAAGCACTTTAAATAATGCATCCTATAAAGGCGTTGATATAGGACTTGCTATACCTGAAGCTAATCAGTCAGTTTCATACTACGGCTTGCTCAAATATGTCCAGCTTTATGATAAACGACGTGAAAGCCTTGACTCAGATCTTGATGAAGTTTTTCTAGGAGCTGGATTAAAGCTTACTTCTAAATACTCGCCTTACTTTGAACTCGGTCTTGATTTCGTCGACCCCGGTGGGCAAATATTTGACAGGTTTGGCGACGGATTTGAAATACTCATTAACGAAATATTTAACAATAACCTGGGTGACTGTCGTGATGATGACAGTTGTACAGATATCCAGTTAGACCGCTATTTCAAATTTGGCCTGAAAACTACTTTACAACAAAACATAATACTTGGAATATTTATAGAACGCAGTTCAATAAACTCCGAGGACGGTGTTGATACCGTATATTACAACATACTAGGTGGAAGCATAGGTTATCGCTTTTAGATATAAAAGCTCACTGAACAAACAGACTTTTAATTACGCGATATATTGTTGAAAAATAGCCAGTCTTCAGCATGCGAAACAATGGATTTAGACAGAAATCTAACTCACAGCGGCAAATTAAAACAGCTGAAACTAGTAAAACTTACGATCCTTACGGTGCTTCCCCGCCTGCTGAATAACAACACCCTTAATATGCGAAGGACCAATGAACTCTTCAGTTTCGTACAGGTCATTCAGTGGTACCAGGAAGTGCTTTTCGTCATAAAAGCGGTACTGACGGAAGGTGTACTCATTCTTCTGGTCTAGCGCAACTACATAGCACCCATCACGTACAATCCCTTCAGGGTCCACCACAATAACAACGCCATCCATAAATTCAGGCTGCATTGAATCCCCAAGGACTTGCAGAGCAAACGGTTCGGCTTTACTACAGGATGATGCTTCCATAATTTAACTCGTGATTTTCAATAAACTGGCTGATAATTATACACCAATACTATAGACACATTAAGCACCCTAATTAGGGTGTTTTTGACTTTTCATGTATAATACATTAACTTAAATTTCATTAATAAACAATAACTTACATTATGTCATCAGATAAATCAGCGCAACGAATTAGTAGAAACAAGGCCGTTCAGTTCACCTACAGCATCGCAGACAGTGATGGGAATATCATTGAACAGGTCGATTTACCGGTCAATTACGTACACGGAGCCAGCCATATGGGGCTGATAGAGCGCGTAGAGCGTGCACTGGAAGGCTGTCAGGCTGGGGATACAGTTGAAGTCGATGTTCCACCATCTGAAGGCTTTGGTGAAATTGACCCGGACCTGAACTTCACCGATGACATTGATAATGTCCCTCCTCAATTCAGGCAGGTTGGCGCCCGTGTTGAAATGGCCAATGATGCCGGTGAAACCAAAACCTTTATCGTAACCAGAATAGAAAATGGCAAACTGACTGTTGATGGTAATCATCCGCTTGCGGGTCAAACTGCCAGGTTTACTGTAAAGGTACTGGATGTTCGTGATGCTACTAGCGAAGAAATCGCTAATGGCATATCGAACCCTAACGTGTCTATACACTGATTCATCACACGTGCTGAATACCTGTATTCAGCACGGCTTCAATTAATGCTAGTGTAATAGCTGCTGTATTTTTTCTACCAGCTCCATTCCATTAAACGGTTTTTGCATATAGATTACAGAACCTGTCCCCTGCAAATCCTCCTTATCAATAGCATCATGGTAACCACTGCATAAAATAACCGGTATATCAGGTCGATAAAATCTCATCTGACGAATCAACTCCATTCCCGTCAATTGAGGCATTGTCTGATCAGTTATTACCAGATCAATATTATTCAGTTCGGCCTGAAACAGTTTAAGTGCCTGCATAGAATCAGTACATGCCGTTACCTTATAACCGCAATTTTCAAGATACTCCTGAATAAACTCTGCTAAAGATACCTCATCATCTACTATAAGAATATTTGTACCACTAGTTGCTGGAGTAAAACGAGATACTGGTTCTGTCTCACGTTTCTTTTCTACAGGAGGCAATTCTGCGGGTGGTATCAGCAAGGTAAATATAGTCCCTGCGTTGACGACAGAATCGATTAAAATATGAGAGTTATGTTTATGTATTATGCCGTGCACAACCGACAGACCCATGCCTGTCCCCTCACCCTGGCTTTTGGTGGTAAAGAAAGGTTCGAAAATTGATTCTATCTTGTCCTCTGGAATTCCTGTACCTGAATCTGAAATTCTGATAGACACATACTCTCCATCAACCTGCTCATGGCAGGAACGACAGCGCTCATCTGTGACTGTTTTTACAGCAAGCTCTATACGAATCCGTCCTCGCCCTTTCATTGCATCACGCGCATTAACACACAGGTTTAATAACACCTGCTGCATCTGTGTGATATCGAAGAGAACCGTTGGAAGATTATCTTCCACGCTGACATCGAGCTCAATAGTTGATGGTAAAAGTGGCTTGAGCATCCTGACAACTTCATTAACCAGGTCGTCCAGTATAATTTGAACAGGTTCACTGGAAGCTCTTCTACTAAAAGCAAGCAGTTGCTTAATAAGATCACTTGCTCTTTGTCCACTGCTGATAACACTAGATAAATATCTCTGGATAACCGGCTGATCCTCTGGAATCAATTCGCTTGCAAGCTCAGAATAGCCAATAATACTCCCCAGGATGTTGTTAAAGTCATGCGCTATACCACCTACCAGCAGACCAATTGACTCCATTTTCTGGGCTTGCTGTAACTCATTCATCAGTTGAATTTTCTCATCTTCATTCTGCTTTCTTCTGGTGATATCACGGACAATAGACAGGTATGCCACAAGTTCGCCGGAAGGTAATATGATTTTACTGCTCGAAATCTCCGCATCGAATACACTATGATCCTTACGTACGAATCGGTATTCAATCACCTCACCAAGACTATTCTCAATTACTCTGGAATAGTTCGCATGATGGTTCTTATCATCATGCGAATGTTCAAATAACACATCAATATCTTCTGGTATTTCATCGTCATCATACTGAAACTGCCTGATAAACGCAGGATTCACAAACAATACATTTTCGTGTACATCAAAAACAATAACAGAGTCGGATAATGTATTAAATATCGTAGAAAACCTTGCTTCACTTTCAGTTAATTTTTGCTGACTATCCTTAAGCTCTGCATATCTACGATGATTTTCATCTGTCATCAGGTTTATAGAGTTGATAACCCGATCAAGCTCGTCACCACGCTGTATTTTTGGCACCGTTCTATCAAGTTGAAGTAAATCAGGTCTATGCTTAATATTAAATTTTTCCAGGAAATCAGCGATATATGAGAGATGCCTTGTTACCAGGTAATTAAAAATGAACAGCATAAATAATGTTACTGCAAATGTCTTAACGGCCTGACTTATTAGAATAACCAATGCGGTATCAATAAGTCGCTGGTAAACATTCTCTTTGGTAGCTACTACTCTAAGTGTGCCCAGTCTTGTTTCAATATTCCTGTGCTTCTTTATTAGTGCGTAGCTTTTCTGTATTACTTGATCTGTATCCAGATTTCCTGCAGTTGCTATAAGCTGCATATTGCTATCAACCAGTTCCGCATAAATTATATCAGGCAAGCGTGACAGGCCTTCGAGTTGTAACGTAATCTGGTTTTCATCGACAGTCCATATAGATTGAGAAATCGCCTCTATACTGGTTATCTTTATCTGGTCAAGTTGCTGTTGAATTACAGTTACACCGTAATTGTAATCAAGACGTAATTGAACAAGTGTGAGAAGAAGAGTAATAATTGAGCTGAATAGTACTATATAAAGAGCCAGTACCCTCGAAATTTTACACTTCAGAAAATTCAACTATTAGCCCCATTGACTACTAACAGAGATCATTGGAATTCCTTGTATATTCTGTCTATAGTGCCATCATTTTTCATTTCATTGATAACATGACTGAATATAGGAATAAGATTCTGATGTTTTTTATGTAACATCAGGTAAAGTTCTTTTTCTACAAGTGGCGGTTCAATTGCACTTACACTCTGCAATTCAAGTTTCCTGATTAAATGCAGACCACTCAGGTATCCAACAACACCAACTTCTACCCTGTCTTCATCGAGCATCCTGAATAACTGCTCCGGGGTGGTCACCACATATAATTCACGTGGATTGACACTGGTTATTCTGTTAACAATCAGCTTCCAGCCCTTGGGTACCGCAATTGAATATGGTTTGAGATCTTCGAAATTACTGATAGCCAGCTTTTTATCTTTTGAAAATGCACTAAAGCGGGTTGTAAAAAAACTACCAGGAACCTGTATCAGGTTTTTATAAGACTTCATAACAACAGGAGGAATTCGGCAACAGTCACCATCATTAATACCATTGTTTGACAGCGCCAGTGAACGCTCCGCGGGCAGCTCCTCGAAACTGATTGAAATATCTTCCAGGCGATTATCAATTTCAACTAATACCTTGCGGTAATAATCTGAAACAGGGGGAGTAAAGCCTGTACTTATATAAAGATGTTCCGCAGAAACAGCACTGCTATAAAGCCACAGGCTAATGAATACCAGTTTAATAGTCATCTTCATAATGTTTTCGCAGTTTATTTGATTATGTACTGAAAATCGTCAGCCCCATCAAAGTAAAATAAAATCAGGTACTTATCAGGGAAAATAACGCAATATACTGTGTTATTTTATAGCACATTCTACAGTGTTATTTTGAAATTCAGTTTAAATCGACTGCAAATTGGCGCATTAGCTCTAGAGGCACAATTTCAAGTGCTTTTCGATGTGTTCGAGTTAAATGAATACGTGGAGCCATATTCTCTCGATATGCCTCGAGCCAGCGGGCAGCGCAGAGACACCAGCTGTCACCAGGCCTCAGTCCTTCGAAGCCATATTCTGGCATGGGTGTAGACAGGTCATTTCCCTTAAAACGGGAGTATTCAAGAAACTCACGACTGGCTTCTATACATACCGTATGTGAGCCGACATCTTCATCACAGGTATTACAATAGCCATCACGATAATATCCTGTTACCGGCCTGTCACCACATAACAATAATGGCTCACCCAGCACATTAATGGATTCGTCCATTTCACTCATATCTATTCCTTATGTCTTTCTGATGCTGAGACTCAAATTTAACGGATTATCAATATCAATCCCCTGCATAAAGGGCCTGGTACGATCGGAATGGGTTAGCTGATACACCAGGCCAAGCCAGTTACCGACCACTTCACCCGCCGTATCATGCCAGGTATTGTCCAGCTGGCTGACAACCAGTGATTCAGGAAATTCTGGTATATCAATATTTTCAGACTGAGCCTTAAGTAGATTAGTTCTAAATTCACGCAGTATTGCTGCCACCTGTACACCAAAGTAATGTTCAGGAAAAGGTGGATAAT
Source organism: Gammaproteobacteria bacterium (assembly GCA_041589615.1). GTDB lineage: Bacteria > Pseudomonadota > Gammaproteobacteria > SZUA-229 > SZUA-229 > SZUA-229. Next base: position 9,472 of record JBFHVK010000062.1, read on the forward strand.
CTTTACGCAGACCTTCGACATATAGCAGTACTTCTCGTTTGTATTCTTTTAATAAAGATATAGTGTCGTACTCTGGATGCCCCTGAAAAAATACACTGCGAAAACCGTCTTCAGATGTGGCCAGGTGCACACAGTCATCCTCCTCACCTACAGCAAGCACATACAATCCAGCTGCTTCAAACTGTTCTCGAGAAACATTATTCCAGCGCGAGTGAGGTACATCAAAACGGGTGTTTATATCTGTCACCAGAGGGTGATCGGCATTGGTTACCCTGTGCCGGTATACCCCCCACTTTTTAATATCCATGGGCACTCTTTTCTGCTGATACCTGAATTCCAGTACTGCATGCGTTGCCAGGCATGAACACAATGTAGATGTCACATTTTCATGCGCCCAGTCCACAACTTCAATGAGGGGCTCCCAGAATGGTTGCGTTGACAGTTCAGGGCCAATGACATTAGCACCGGTAATAATCAATGCATCCAGGCCCTGTGCCTTGATCTGCTCGAATGTTTCATAGAATTCGTCAATATGCGCCCTGGCTTTTTCACTTCGGGGTAATTCCTCAAGCGAAAAAGGATGTACATAAAACTGGGCGATAGGGTTACTTTCACCAATTAGCCTGAAGAACTGCCGCTCAGTAGCTGACAATGCAGCATCTGGCATCATATTTAACAAACCAATATGCAGCTCACGAATGTCCTGATGCAATGCAGCATCAGGCTCCAGGACCTTGATTCCTTCATGCAATAATCGCTGGAAGGCTGGCAGTGTATTATGTGCAACAAGTGGCATAGCTATTCAGGCTCTCAGTTCTATCAGTTTTTACTGCTCACGGGCGATTGCTGTTTCCAGCAATTTAATAAAATCACTTTCATTTTTAACCATCGATACTTCTTCAGAGGTTACCGTGTAACCCTGTTTGGCTATTTCTTCATAGCGAGGTATACGCGAGTGAAAGAGCCTCGGGAATATCCAGCGAGTGAATTCATCAGGGTCCATCTGTGCTGCATACTGCAGATTGTTTTCCTGCAGGTATATGGCTAGCTGTTCCTGCAGGAATTCAGCACGATAATATAATGGCTTGGGTGCACTCTGTGCTCGACTGATGAGTTTTTCTTCTTCCTGTTTATTGGTGACCTGTATATATAGAATTAGCGTATGCTCGGCCAGGGTCTGCATAACACCAGGCTCATCCAGCTCACACAGGCTACCCCCTACATCGTTAACAAAGTGATCATATCCATATATTTTTTGTGCCTTTTCAATAAACCCAGGCACATCATACATCGTGGCAATCTCAGCATCTCGATATTGGGCCTGCCGCCTGACAAAGTCATCCAGTTCGACGCCTCCTAGCTCAGGGTTACCCAGTTTGCCAACAAAACTGAGTACTGGCCCCAGGTCATGAACCTTTATATTATTTCGGATATAGATCCAGTCGTTTCTCAGCAGTTCACGCAGGAAAGGCACCTGCATGGCCTGTTGTTTAATCATATCGAGTATTGGTTCATCAAGATAGCGTGTGCCAATTCGGTAATCACCGGAAAAATGAAACCACTGGCTATCCCGCAACATGCTGGAAAGGTAGGTTTTACCAACACCCGACATCCCTACCAGAGTAACTTTTTTATTTTTCCATGCACGAAATTCATCTACAGTGAGCTTCACTTATATCTCCAGATATTCAAATAGAATCAAAAAGCCAAAGGGTATATAAAGCAGCTAAATTAACTCCGGCCACATCAAATAACAGGCTATTACACAACAGGTTGCAGAATATCACTAATTCCGAGGTCTCGAAACAGTTTGTAAAGTGAATATATAACCTGAGTGCAGGGGATCATTACCTGCCTGACAGCGGTTATTTTACCGTCATACTGAAAGCTTTTCATGATCTGATTAGATTTTAGTGACCGGAAATAGACAGATGAGCTTATGTAATACTCATTATGTGATGTGGACTGGCAGCTGAACCAGCTGCCATTGATTCGCCATGCTTCCCTGCATGACACAGGCTTTAAATTAATAACGCGTTATATCGTAAATGTATAATTAGTGACCAGCACGACCTGTAACAGAACTTGGGTCGACTTCATACAGTGCAGGCAGCGAGTGAGCTATGCCCTTGTGACAATCGATACACGTCTTTCCCTCTTCCAGACCAACACTATGATTTGCGACAGCACGACGCTGTTGTTCAACAAAATCCATCGATTCATAGTTATGGCAGTTACGACATTCCCTTGAATCTGTTTTTTCCATAGATCGCCAGACATTCTGTGCGAGCTTCAGGCGCTTCTC
>JBFHVK010000063.1:0-11766 GCA_041589615.1 Gammaproteobacteria bacterium
AGGCTTTAATGTACTTGCATCATATGGTCATGTACGCGACCTCATTCCTAAAACAGGTGCGATTGATCCGGAAAATAATTTCAGCATGAAATATGAGCTCATTGAAAAAAATGAGAAACATGTTGATGCCATAAAGAAAGCTCTAAAAAAAGCAGACACTCTCTATCTCGCAACCGACCTTGACCGCGAAGGAGAAGCTATTTCCTGGCATCTCTATGAACTCCTCAAGGAAGACGGAGCACTTGAAGACAAGACAGTTCACCGCATAGCCTTTAATGAGATAACCAAACGCGCACTAAAAGAAGCCGTAGACTCTCCACGAGAACTATCCATTTCAATGGTAAACGCCCAACAGGCAAGACGTGCACTCGACTACCTGGTTGGCTTTAACCTGTCTCCACTGTTATGGAAAAAAGTCCAGAGAGGTCTATCAGCAGGTCGCGTACAAAGCCCCGCTTTGCGCATGATTGTCAGCCGCGAAGAAGAGATTGAAGCTTTCATTCCACAGGAATACTGGACGATAGAAGCCGACACCGAGAAAGACGGCAAGAACATTATTAGCAAACTGCGACTTTATAAAAATGAAAAAGTTGAACAGTTTACTATCAATAACACTGAGCTGGCTGCTGAAGCCAGAAAAACGCTAAACGCGGCTGCCAATGGTGAGTTGCGCGTTGAAAAAATAGAGAAGAAGCAGCGCAAACGAAATCCTTCTGCTCCCTTTACCACTTCTACTTTACAGCAGGAAGCCTCACGTAAATTACGTTTTTCAGCCCAGCGCACAATGCGAACGGCACAGCAGCTCTATGAGGGTATTGATATCGGGGGTGAGACAGTTGGTTTAATCACCTACATGCGTACTGACTCTCTGATGCTGTCACAGGATGCCCTTGTTGAACTACGCGAACTTATCAGTGAGCGCTTTGGCAAAGACAACCTGCCTGATGAGGCGCGGGTTTTTAAAAATAAATCTAAAAATGCACAGGAAGCACACGAAGCCATTCGCCCAACTTCTGTTAAACATATTCCAGAAGAAATAAAAAGCCACCTCACACCTGACCAGTTCAAACTCTATGAACTTATCTGGAAGCGTACCGTAGCCTGCCAGATGATTCATGCAACGCTTGATACAGTGGCGGTCGATCTTCAGTGTGGTGAAGGTAACCAGTTCCGTGCTAATGGCTCCACCATAAAGCACCCCGGCTTTATGTCTGTCTATATGGAAGACCAGGATGATGCTGCGAGTAAGGATAGCGATGAAAAAATATTACCCCCACTGGAAGAGGGTGAAGTTTTAAAGCTACTGGAAATTCGAACAGACCAGCATTTCACCGATCCACCACCTCGTTATACTGAGGCAAGCCTGGTTAAAGCACTCGAAGAATACGGCATAGGTCGCCCATCCACTTACGCAAGCATCATTTCAACCTTGCAGAATCGTGAGTATGTAGAAATCGATAACCGTCGATTCACGCCAACAGATATGGGTAGAATCGTTAATACCTTCCTGACCCAGTATTTTACCAACTATGTAGATTACGATTTCACAGCGCGCATGGAAGACGAGCTGGATGCCATTTCACGTGGCGAAGAAGACTGGATTCCTCTCATGAAAACCTTCTGGGATCCTTTCATCAAAAAAGTTGAAGACATAGATGAAAATGTCAGCCGTGCTGATGTCGCACAAAGCCGGGAAATTGGCACCGACAAGGAATCAGGCAAACCCATTACCGTTCGCATGGGCCCATATGGTCCGTTTGCACAGATTGGTGATAAGGACGATGAAGAAAAACCCCGTTTTGCCAGCCTTAAACCCGGCCAGAAAATGGCAGACATTACGATGGATAATGTCTACGAACTTTTCGTACTACCACGTGTGCTGGGCGAGACGGAAGAAGGTGAAGAAGTCTCTACCAATGTAGGTCGTTTTGGACCCTATGTTAAATTTGGGAAATTTTTTGTTTCCATCCGTAAGGAATTCCAGGATCAGGGAATAGACCCATATAACATTACCTTCGAACAGGCGATGGTACTGGTCAGGGAAAAGAAGGAATTTGAAGCAAACAAATACATCAAAACCTTTGAAGATTCTGACATACAGGTCCTGAATGGTCGTTATGGTCCTTATATTACAGATGGCCATAAAAACGCGAAAATCCCCAAGGACAAGGAACCTGCCAGCCTGACTCTAGCTGAATGCGAGAAACTCATTGCTGAGGCTCCTGAGAGAAAGGGCAAAAAGAAGAAAGCCGCCGCGAAGAAAAAAGTAGCCAAAAAGAAAACTGTAAAGAAAAAAACGGCTAAAAAGAAAACCGCGAAAAAGAAAACTGTTAAGAAGAAAACTGTAAAGAAAAAAGCGGCAACGACTAAAAAGAAAACAGACTAATACAACAATACATCAGGGCTAGTCGCCATGCTTTCAAATTTTCTTTTACGCTACTGCTCACAGGTTATCAGATCTGAGGGAGTAATTGCTTACCCTACCGAGTCCGTGTATGGCCTTGGCTGTGACCCACTATCTTCAACAGCCGTATATAAAATACTTCATCTAAAACAGCGACCAGTTGAAAAGGGCATGATTCTCATCGCCTCCTCAATTGATCAACTTACCAGTTACATTGATATTAGCGACAAAGAATATAAAAAAATCACAACGCACACATCACCCATGACCTGGCTTGTTAACACCACTCCAGGCACACCAGCCTGGATCAGTGGCAAACACACAAAGGTCGCCGTAAGAATATCAGCCCACCCCACCGTACAAGCACTTTGCACTCATCTGGGACACCCCCTTGTTTCAACCAGTGCAAACCCTTCTGGTGCCAGCCCGGCTACCACTTCACTTCAGGCAAGACGTTACTTTCATGAACAGGTTGATTTCTATGTTTGTGGAGATACCGGCGACCTGAACCGCCCTACACCCATAACCGATATTCAAACCGGCCAACAAATACGTATCTAGTTTATATCGACCGTATTGGTTATTTAAATTTATTTAACAGGATACGTTTAACGGAATAACTCAGGCAGGAAAAATTCGCTCACCAGTAACTGTTTATTCTTCAGTATAAATACTGAACGACGTCCCCAGATGGGCTCTAATGATTTGCTTTGCGTCCATTTATAGCATGCATGTTCTGCATCTAGATGTGTAATTTCCATCGGCTTACGCTGCATCGACTTATCTGAGAACAACACAGCTCCCAGCGGTCTATTACCAAGCAGGGCCAGCCCCCTGAGAGCCCCTCGCAGGCTTGAGACTGGAATAATGGTACGCGCATACACAACTGGTCTGTTATCACAATATAACAGCACCTGGCGTATCAGGGCCTGACTTCTTGGTCGCATGCCAAGTGCTGCAATTTCATCAGGGGTGGGTGTAGCTCGCTTGACGGAAATTACTTCGACTGAAAATTTTCCCTGGCAGTGATTGATCAATCGAGCGGTTAGAGACCCACGGTCAAATAACCACGATTTAATCTGTGCTTCAAGAGATGACGTAAGGCAATGTTTTTTCCTGCACCACCTTAACCGTGTATGATGACCTGACATAATTCCCGTGCAACTTTTATCGTTAGTGGATTTTACACTACTATATGCACTCGCTTAAAGCATTCACACACTTTTAAGATATTTAGCCAGTGTTTCCCTGAGTGCCTGCTGTTTTACCGGTTTTGCAACATAATCGTCCATACCAGCGGCCAGGCACTTGTCTTTATCACCTTCCATCGCATTTGCTGTCATCGCTATTACAGGCAGGTGTTCAAGCCTGTTTTCTTTTTCATACTCCCGAAGCCGCTGCGTAGCCTCGTAACCATCCATTACCGGCATCTGGCAATCCATCAGCACAAGATCAAAATCATGATTTTGCTGAAGTCGATTCACGGCTTCTTCGCCATTATTTACAACTTCATATTTTATGCCGACTTTTTCCAGCATTTTCTTCGCAACCACCTGATTAACAGGGTTATCCTCTACAAGCAGAGCAAGACCCTCTAGCTCCAGCACCTCTTCCACAGGTTTTTTCTCGCTAGTAGCAGAAGCAATTTCATGCGCAATTTCAAAGGCTATTTCCGCCCAGAAAGTTGATCCCTTTCCTGGTTCACTATTCACGCCAAGTCGACCGCGCATCATCGTAACCAGTTGCCTGACAATAGCCAGACCCAGACCTGTACCACCGTATTTCCTGGTAGTTGACCCATCTGCCTGGGTGAATGAGTTGAATAATTTGCGCTGTACATTCTCTGAAATACCGATTCCGGTATCAATGATCTCAAATCTAAGTCGCGCATAACTATCATCCTTTTCTAACACGGATACACGCATGGTCACATCACCATCTTCGGTAAACTTGATTGCATTAGTTAGAAGATTAGAGAGTATCTGGCGTATACGAACGGAATCACCCCTGATCACATCAGGTATTTCACTATCCAGCTCTGTTTTAATTACAACACGTCTTTCATCTGCCTTTTGTTTTAACAATACAGCTAGCTCATTTATTAATGACCTGACATCAAAGGGAATATATTCCAGCTCAAGCTTTCCGGCCTCTATTTTTGAAAAATCCAGAATATCATTCAGCAATGATAGTAGTGACTCACCAGAGTTATAAGCTATAGAGACATATTGCTTCTGACTCTCACTCATATCAGAACCCTGCAAAAGCTGTAACGTACCCAGTATTCCATTCATAGGTGTACGTATCTCATGGCTCATATTTGCCAGGAATTCACTTTTTGTTTTACTCGCTGCCTCAGCAATTTCTTTTGCCTTATGCAATTCTTTTTCTATTCTTTTTCGCTGTTCAATTTCATCAGCCAGCTCTTCATTCAGGTCTTCTGACTCATTCCTCGCCTGACTCATAAATTTTATGAGTGACTCATTATGAAATCTTAACTCCAGTGAAGATAGTATGCTTTTATGAATTCTTGTTCCAATCATTACCATGATTAGCATATAAAGGAGCGTCATAAAGGCCAGCATACTGTAGTCTTCACCCATGGTGAAAAACCTGACTGACATTGGAGCGATAACGAGAAAAAGATAGAGATAATACAGTTTGAGAATTGGCGCCATAACTGTAACGCCACCAGATGCCATTCCTGCGAGCACAAAACCAACAGCAATCTGGTTTGCAGCATGGTCTTCCGGAAATAGCAACAGGCCACAAGCACCCCAGCCCACAGCAGTCAGCAAAATTGCCGCCAGGTACCAGTAACCAAAAATATCATATACCAGTTCATGAGACTCATCACGACTATAGATATATTGCATCAAAATTCTAACAGTTGATATGAGCGCCATATAGGCAAGCCAGTAAAGCACAATATCACTCGATGAATTACGCCATAGCAGTATTGCCAGCAACACGGCCACAGCAAGACTGACGAGATTACTTAGAGACGCATTCTGCTCAACTCTCTTTATCTGCTCACGCCAGATTTTTTCCCGATGCACACTTCTTTCTAATTGAGAGGTATCTTCACTCAATCCCAGCATAATGCTGTATATCCTGATGTATTAGGTTAAGGTTGCTACCACTTATAAATGTGATATGTAGACTATATAAATAGTCGACATCAGCTTTATTAGCTAGTTATTCGCCCAGTTTTTAGCTATTACACTTCATATATTCACTATATATGGTACTTTTATCCAATCTTCACATACTGTTGCGCATGCCCCAGCCATCGAGTAACGAGCTTTCCTGCATCTTCCGGTGAATCTGCCAGAATTCTCTGTGCAATCTGTTTAACATCATCCAGCAAGTATTCATCACGAACAATATCTGCAACCTTAAGTTGTATCATTCCCGTTTGGCGCGTACCTAATACTTCTCCAGGCCCTCTTAGCTGCAGGTCTTTCCTTGCGATTTCAAAGCCACAATTCGTTTTTCTCATAATGGCCAGCCGTTCTTTGGCTATACCCCCCAAAGGCCCCTTGAACATAAGGACACAGTGACTAGCTTCCTCACCACGACCGACGCGACCTCGTAACTGATGCAACTGTGACAGGCCAAGTCGCTCCGCATTTTCAATAATCATCAAACTTGCATTTGGTACATCTACACCCACTTCTATGACTGTAGTGGCAACCAGTAACTGAGTTTCACCACTTTTGAACTGTTGCATAATCCGGTCTTTTTCATCGGCTTTCATGCGTCCATGCACTAATGCAACTTTTATGTCCGACAACAGTTCACTCAGCTGAGAAGCAGTTTCCTCAGCAGCCTGACACTGCAGGCTTTCTGATTCTTCAACCAGAGTACACACCCAGTAGGCCTGCTTTCCCTGATGACAGGCTTTATAAATACGCTGCAGAATTTCATCTCTTCTTTCTTCAGGGATAACTACAGTGGTTATCGGTTTTCGCCCGGGCGGTAATTCGTCTATTACAGAGTAATCAAGATCGGCATAAGCAGTCATCGCAAGACTCCTTGGAATGGGCGTAGCTGTCATAATCAGCTGATGGGATAGCTGCATTACTTCATCAGTCGATGAGCCTGCCTTGCGTGCCAGTTCCATACGTTGTTGAACACCAAATCGATGCTGCTCATCAGTAATAGCAAGCACGAGGTTGTGAAACTCAACATCTTTCTGAAACAGTGCATGGGTGCCAACAATAACATCGAGCTCTCCACTGGCTATCTGTTCCAGTACCTGCTTTCTTTTTTTGCCTTTAAGCTGTCCCGATAACCAGCCCACTTTAACATCAAGCCCTGAAAACCATTTACTGAGATTTTCAAAATGCTGTTCAGCGAGTATTTCTGTCGGTGCCATCATTGCAGCCTGCTTTGACGACTCAGCCGCCTTTAGACATGCAATCGCCGCGACTACTGTCTTGCCAGAGCCTACATCACCCTGCACAAGTCTCATCATCGGCACACCTGATTCCAGATCCTCTAATATTGCCTGATTAACTTTTTGCTGTGCCTCTGTCAGACTAAATGGCAATGACTTTATAAATCTATAAATTAAATGATTATCGCTTTGCAGTTTTGCAGCATGCAGTTTCTGATTCTTTTCACGAATTGACTGTAGACTCAAATGCTGAGCTAGCAGCTCCTCTATTATCAAGCGTGCCTGTGCAGCATGACGCCCCTCGAACAGCTGATTAAGATCGGCATCAACTGGAGGCCTATGCACATAGCGTAAGGCATTCACAAGGCTAAATGATCCTGCTCTTACAGGCAGGTAATCCGCTATATAATCAACAAGCTGTTCATCCTGCTCAAGGACATGAAGGCACTGATCACTTAAACGTCGTAGCAGTAATTGAGAGACACCTTCTGTGGTGTGATAAACCGGTGTCAATGATTCTTCGACAGGCTTGCTGCTATCGTCAATGACTGTATATTCAGGATGCACCATTTCAAGGCTGGATGAACCGAATCTCACATCAGCAAACAGCCGCAGCTTTACACCTGGCTGCAATTTTGCCTGCTGTTGTTTATTAAAATAAAAAAAACGTAGTATTAAACTTCCCGTACCATCCGATACATGCAGCAGTAACATGCGTCTACGTTTGCCGCTACGCGTGAATCCTGTATCTGCAAAATCTATAGTTGCTTCCACAAGACTCGACTGCCCATGACGCAGCGCCCCTATGGGAACTACGTGACTTCGGTCTTCATAACGATAGGGTAAATGAAAGAGCACATCCTGGATTGTATGCAATCCAAGTTTCTCAAGGCGTTCGAGCATTTTGGGCCCAACGCCTTTCAGACAGGTTAGATCATCAGTATAAGAAGGGGTTGTGGCCAAGCATTAAAGTCCATTTAATCACTATAGCTCGAGGATCGCATCCATTTCGACTGCAGCTTCTTTGGGCAATTCCTTAACGCCAATTGCTGCACGTGCCGGATACGGCTCCTGGAAATATTGCGCCATAACCTGATTAACCGTTGGAAAATTATTCAGATCTGTAAGAAATATATTCAGTTTAACAACATTCTCAAAGGTACCACCCGCAGCATTTGCCACAGCCTGTAAATTTTTAAATACCTGATGGATCTGCTCTTCCACCGACCCATCGAGCATCTCCATTGTTTCCGGAATGAGGGGAATCTGCCCAGACATATAGACAGTATTGTTAACCTTAACTGCCTGCGAATATGTTCCAATTGCCTTGGGTGCTTTTTCTGTTGAAATGATTTCTTTCTTCATAATTTCTCTGAAATGTTTTATATATTATTGTACACGCGCAATGCGCATCACTGAACGCACTCGGCGTAAGCGTCGCATTATTTTAGCCAGATGATCACGCCCTCTAACAGCAATCAGGAACATAATATTTGTTGAAAGACCATCTTTATCCTCAACACCAACATGCTCTATATTTGCAGCCTCATCAGAAATAATCGTTGCCAGCCGCGCAAGCACGCCTCTTTCATTCTGCACATGCAGGCTCAACTGGCAGGTATATTCACCACTCGAATCATCAGCCCATTTAACATCAATCATATTGTCATTTTGCAAGCGCTCATTGGCAATATTTTTACAGTTCACCTGATGTATAACCAGACCACGACCTTTACTGAGTTTTCCAATAATCTGATCACCAGGAATTGGATGACAGCAACGACCATACGAAACCACCATGCCCTCAGTTCCCTGTATTGCTAGTGGCGGCCTACCTGGATGTAATTCATTTTCTGTTTTGCTTTCTTCCGCATCCGCATCGGGTGGGAACAGTCTACGTAACACAAGACCTGCGGGGCGATTTCCCATACCAATATCTTCAAGTAACTGGTTCAGTGAAGTAAAACCATATTCCTGTAATAAAGGCTCGAAACTCTCAGCAGACATTTCTTCAAGGGTAATATTTTTTTCAAGCAACACACGCGACAACATTCTTCGACCCTGTGCAATTGCTTCTTCGGCACGAATATTCTTCAGATAATTTCGAATATTTGTTCGTGCCTTCGCAGTGACTACAAAGTCTAGCCAGCCCGGATTTGGGTGAGCCCCTGCCGAGGTGATGACTTCGACGGTCTGGCCACTATACAAAGGTGTATCGAGTGGTGCAAAACGATGATCCACCTTACTGGCCACGCAGGTATGCCCAACATCTGTATGTACTGAATAGGCAAAATCAATTGGTGTCGAATTTTTTGGCAGCTTTACAATATCACCACGTGGTGTATATACATAAAGCTCATCAGGAAACAGATCAACTTTTACGTTTTCAAGGAACTCGACTGAATCACCCGCCGACTGCTGCATTTCCAGAAGCCCGGTTAACCATTCACGGGTTCGACCACCAACATCGATGGCACTACCATCACTGTTCTCTTTGTATAACCAGTGTGCTGCAATACCTGTTTCTGCGAAATTATCCATCTCAAGTGTACGCACCTGCACTTCAAGTGGAATGGCATGCGGCCCAAATAAAACTGTATGTAATGATTGATACCCATTTTCTTTGGGTATTGCAATATAGTCCTTGAACTTGCCAGGTATTGGCTTAAATAAATTATGTACAGCACCCAGCACCCGATAACAGTCATCGACCGAATCAACAATAACGCGCATGCCATATACATCGAATATATTCCGATATGACAGGTTTTTTTTGCGCATTTTTTTATACAGACTATATGGATGTTTTTTGCGTGCACTTATATCTGCTTCAATTCCAAGCTCTTCAAGACGTGATGTAAGCGCATTATTAATTTTCTGGATTATTTCTTTTCGGTGCCCTGCTTCCTGCAGCATTGCATGCTCAAGAATTCGGTAACGCATTGGGTACATCGCACGAAACCCAAGGTCTTCCAGCTCAAGACGAAGCGTGTTGATTCCAAGTCGTCGCGCAAGAGGCACATAAATATCCAGCGTTTCACGAGCTATACGACGACGTTTATCAGGCCTCATTATGCCAAGCGTGCGCATATTATGCAGCCTGTCTGCAAGCTTGATCAGGATCACACGTATATCACGCGCCATGGCCATTAATACTTTCTGAATATTAATCGCCTGCTGTTCTTTTTTATTCTTGAACTTGAATTCAGTAAGTTTGCTGACACCATCTACAAGTTCGGCGACATCCTCACCAAACCTTTCTGCAACCTCTTCCTTGGTCGCCGGTGTATCTTCAATTACATCATGCAGGATTGCTGCGCAGATACTTTTCGAATCCATGTGCATTTCAGCAAGAATTCGCGCAACTGAAATAGGATGATATATGTAGGGCTCACCGGTTTTACGGAATTGCCCTTCATGTGCCTGCGCACCAAATAGATAAGCCTGGTATACATCTTTAACCTGATCCTCGTTCATATAGTCTTCGACAATACGACACAAATCAGAGATCAGGAACCGTGAGGGATCTCCATATAAATCCTTAACATCAATAGGTGTTTGATCAGGACTTATGGCCATCTAAATTTATCCTGTTTAGCCCTGCATTTCCTGGCTAATTTCATCTACAGAAATTGCAGCAGGTCGCATGTTCAGCTCTTCTGATTTCTGATCAAGAATTTCAGGACCAACCAGGCCTTCTGAAATTTCACGCAACGCCAGAACAGTTGGCTTGTCATTATCTATGCTCACCAGTGGGTCAGCACCCATTGCAATCTGGCGTGCACGCTTTGATGCAACCAGTACCAGGTGAAAACGGTTATCTACATTTGGTAAACAATCTTCTACGGTTAAACGTGCCATTCAACTTACCTCTATGTTATTTCAATAATTCAATTAATAAACTTTCAAGACTACGTTCCTGTTGCAGCTGACGTAATCGGTTAGATACAAATATACAGCGCAGCTCATCAAGCGCCCTGTCGAAATCATCATTCACAACCAGATAATCAAACTCTGCATAATGCGACATTTCATTTACTGCGTCATGCATGCGTCTCTGGATAACAGCTTCATCATCCTGACCACGGCTGGTTAATCTTTCCTGCAGCGCCTGCAACGATGGTGGCAATATGAAAATTGACTGTGGATCCGTAAACAGTTTGCGGATCTGCCGCGCGCCCTGCCAGTCAATTTCCAGTATGACATCGTAACCACGCAATAGCTGTTGTTCGACATGCTGTTGCGAGGTGCCATAGTAGTTGTCGAAAACCTGGGCGTACTCTAGAAACGCACCACTACCTGCCATCTGCAGAAATTCTTCCTTGTTGACAAAAAAATAGTCCACGCCGTCTTTTTCTCCGGGGCGCATTACCCGGGTGGTATGAGACACGGATACGGCGACTTTTGGCTCATTCTCGATAAGCTTTTTCACCAGGCTGGTTTTGCCCGCACCGGAAGGTGCAGAAATGATATAAAGAGTACCTTTGCTCAAGCTCGCCTCAATTAATCTGTCGTCCGATACACTACGACCTAAAGACCGCTTTCCTGTTAGACAGGGCAGTCTTTAGGCCGTGTATACATGTTAATTCTGGATACCTTAAGAATAACCTATTTAGACGGATTTATCATGGATAATTAACGGCTGTCGACGCGATCCCCAGTGTCCCGGCTGCGCTTCGAACAGACCAGGAATCCGTGTGCCGCACTCCTCACAACAGCCCTGTTGATCCAGCCCCCAGCGTCCAAGCTCATACCAGTCCCGCTCAATCAGCAGATGCCCACATTCATGACAATAAGTGCTGCTTCCTGCTGCATCATGCACATTACCCGTGTACACGTACCTGAGCCCGGCCTTCATCGCAATATCACGCGCACGCGTCAGGGTAGTGGGTGGTGTAGAGGGCACATCCATCATTTTCCAGTCCGGGTGGAATGCCGTGAAATGCAGGGGCACATCTGC
>JBFHVK010000064.1:0-11667 GCA_041589615.1 Gammaproteobacteria bacterium
AATCTCACTTTTGGTTGGTGGCTTTTTAACAGCAGATGCCGCAGCCTTTTTAGTGGCTACTTTTTTCTTTGCAGCTTTCTTTTTAACCGCCATACTAGAATGCTCCTATGGTTATTGGTGTAATCAGTTTTTTGAATAATAGGAATAATTACTCAGTGTCTGAATTGTTAGTGCTTTTGCACTGTAATACAAGGGGTTTTTGTAAAAAACTTTAAAGAATAATGCATGAATTTACTTATATAACAGCATTTGCGGCAGGTTTGCTAGGTGGCGTGCATTGTGTAGGCATGTGTGGTGGTATTGTTGGTGCGCTTGGTTTTGCTGCACAACAGGATAAAAATGCTACATCCGGTGTCCTGATCAGACTGCTACTAGGGTATAACGCTGGTCGATTACTGAGTTACACAATTGCTGGTGGGCTGATGGGTGGAATAGGCTGGCTGGTATCTGTGTGGACAGAGTTGCAGCAATTGCAGCTATTGTTACAGCTGATTGCGGCTATATTTATGCTGCTGATGGGTTTGTATATTTCAGGCTGGTGGATGGCGCTGGCAAGGCTGGAAAAAGCGGGTGCTATTCTCTGGCAGTTTATACAGCCGGTAGCAAATAAACTGTTACCGGTGAGTTCATTTTCACAGGCTTTTATGCTGGGTTCACTTTGGGGGTGGTTGCCCTGCGGGCTTGTTTATAGCGTGCTTGTATGGTCTATTTCTAGCGGATCCGCTGTTGAAGGTGCGTTATTGATGTTGAGCTTTGGTGCTGGGACCTTGCCAAATCTTCTGGCAATGGGAGTGTTTGCCAGTAAGCTGAAATTCTTTGTGCAGCAGCAAGGTGTGCGATATTTTGCGGGGGGGATGGTGATCTGTTTTGCGCTGTGGAATTTGTGGCTGGTATACAGTGCTATTGATTAAAATGTGTGTGCAGGGTGAATGTGATCAGGTAGTGAAGCAGGGCATTTGACCAGGATGCGGTTATATAGACAGCTGGCACTACTGAGTAGCCGAGCATTGTTTTTGATAACACCCGATGTAAGCGCAGGAAACCGGATTAGTTGCTGGTTTGACTTGGCATCACCCGGTGGTTCTGAAAATTTATTTCTGCGGGCACCTGGTTGTGTTCATACGCTGTGTACAACGTCTTAACTCTGTCATTTATAAGAGTCGGAAATTACAGTCCGATACCGAAAACACTCATAAACAGATAGCGTATCGAATACTGTACGAACATCAGGGCAATAATGGCGAATATCGGTGAAATATCCATGCCACTAATCGGTGGAATAAGTTTCCTGAAATGTTTAAGTACAGGGTGAGTCAGGCTGTTTAACAGGCTGACAACCGGGTTATAAGGATCAGGGTTTACCCAGCTAAGTACTGCCTGAATAATGATTGCATAGAGAAAAATACTCAGTAGCAGAATGAGTGTCTGACCGGTTGAAACCAGGGCAATTGCTAGCGGATTAACGGTCTGGTAAACAATCATGGTTTTTACGGCCAGTATAATAACCGCCAGTACCAGTGTAGCAATATCAATACCACCAAATCCTGGAATAATGCGCCGTAATGGCTTAACCGGTGGATTTGTTATCTTCACAATAAACTGTGATACCGGGTTATAAAAATCGGCGCGAACCCATTGCAGTAAAAGGCGAATCAACAGTGCAGTTGCATACAGTTGAAAGAGTATATCGATTAAAAAAACAAAAGGGTTCATGAAATATTCGCCTAGTTATTTCCCAGTTCATCAGCAAGTTCTATCGCCCTGTCTCTGGCTGCAGTCAGTGCGCGTTCTACCATATCATTAAAATTACTTTGTTCAAATGAGGCGATAGCCGCAGCGGTAGTGCCTCCTTTCGATGTTACTTTAGCACGTAATGTTGAGGGATTGTCATCGCCCTCCATTGCCATGCGTGCAGCGCCCAGTGCTGTTTGCCTGGCGAGTAAACTGCTGGTTTCCTCGCTCAGGCCGAGTTTGCAGCCTGCCTGTTGCATGGCTTCCATAAGCAGAAAGAAGTAGGCAGGGCCTGAGCCTGATACTGCGGTGACAGCATCCAGCTGTGGTTCATCATCAACCCACAGGGTTATGCCTGCGGCATTAAGAATGTCTTCAGCCTGTTGCATTTGTTGCTGGCTACATTGTGAGTTTGCAAATAAAGCGGTGGCTCCAGCCTGAATCAGTGAGGGCGTGTTTGGCATGCAACGTACAATCGCATTTTGTTTGCCGAGCCATCTGTCGATGTCAGTAGAGCGAATACCAGCGGCAATAGAAATAATGAGTGGTCGACGTTCGGTTACTGCTGCCTGAATTGATTCGCACACCTCACGTAGCATCTGTGGTTTAACAGCCAGTACGATGATATCTGCCTGTTCGGCGGCCGTTAAGTTGCTTGTAGTGGTATCTACACTGTACTGCTGTTGCAGCTGCTGCAGTTTGTTTTCATCAGGATCGGTGACACTTATGTGGCTGGCCGGATACTGGTTGCTTAACAGTCCGCCAATCAGGCTGCTAGCCATATTGCCGCCGCCAATGAAGCAAATATTCTGTGTTGTCATAATTATAGTGTTCTTGTTAGCTGGATCTATTATAGGGTCTATTTGGTACAGGCTTAAGTGTTTCTGCTGCCAAAAATGGCGGTGCCTATTCTAAGCAGGGTGCTACCTTCAGCAATCGCTGCTTCCATATCATTGCTCATGCCCATGGATAAGGTATCCAGTTGAGGGTAACGTGGTTGTAATTTCAACAGGGCCTGCTGCATTAATGAAAAACTGCTGCGTTGCTGTTCGAAGCTTGTTGTGGCTGCCGGTATCGCCATCAGGCCGCGTAAACTAATTCCGGGCAGTTGAATGATTTCGTCGATGTTTTCTTCAAGTTCGCCCAGGCTCATACCCGCTTTGCTGCTTTCGTTGCTAATATTCACCTGCAGGCAGATATTCAGTGGAGCTAAACGTTCCGGTCTCTGGCTGCTGAGTCGCTGGGCAATTTTTAATCGATCCACACTGTGCACCCAGTCGAAATGCTCGGCAATCTCCCGGGTTTTATTCGACTGGATAGAACCGATGAAATGCCACTCGACCTGCAGGTCATCAAGTTGCTGTATTTTGGTGAGTGCTTCCTGCAGGTAGTTCTCGCCAAAGCTGTGACAACCAGCCTGATAGGCTGCCCTGATATCCTCTGCAGGTCGGGTCTTGCTAACTGCAAGAAGCTGAACCGAGGTCGGGTCCCTGTGGTATTGTTGACAGTAGTTGTTAATACTCTGTCGAATACGCTGGATATTTTCTACAATTTTGACAGACTGTGCACTGGAACTGCTCATAAGGTTTGAAGCCTGCTAAATTATTGACTATAAAGTATAAATCGAATATCTGGATTTTAATGACGTAATGCATATAGAATCCGGTAAACCTATTGTCCTATGAAGGGCTTACCTCTTTCAAGCGAGACTCGATTATAATGTTGAGGCCTCTGCGCAGTGTTCCCGGGGAGAACTAATGGATATTGCACAATTACTGGCATTTGGTGTGAAAAATGGCGCATCAGACCTGCACCTGTCAGCCGGCCTGCCACCCATGATACGTGTGGATGGTGATGTTCGTCGAATCAATGTAGATGCGATGCCGCATGAAGACATTCATGCCATGGTGTACGACATCATGAACGACAAGCAGCGAAAAACCTTCGAAGAATACTGGGAAGTGGATTTCTCCTTTGAAATTCCTGGCCTGGCCCGCTTCCGTGTTAATGCGTTTAACCATAATCGGGGAGCTGGTGCAGTATTTCGTACTATCCCGTCAAAAATACTTACACTCGAAGAGCTGAACGCGCCAAAAATATTTGAAGATATCGCGAATACGCCACGTGGTATTGTGCTGGTGACGGGGCCTACGGGTTCTGGTAAGTCAACCACACTCGCGGGTATGGTGAATCATGTTAATGAAAATGACTATGGCCACATCCTGACGATTGAAGATCCTATCGAATTCGTTCATGAGAGTAAGAAATGCCTGATGAACCAGCGTGAAGTCCATCGTGATACGCTAGGCTTCAGTGAAGCATTAAGGTCGGCACTACGTGAAGACCCTGACGTTATCCTGGTGGGTGAGATGCGTGACCTTGAAACTATACGACTTGCACTGTCTGCGGCAGAAACCGGTCACCTTGTATTCGGGACGCTACATACCAGTTCAGCAGCAAAGACGGTTGACCGTATTGTCGATGTGTTTCCTGCCGCTGAAAAAGACATGGTGCGTGCGATGTTGTCTGAGTCTCTGCGTGCAGTAATTTCGCAAACACTGTTAAAGAAGATTGGTGGTGGTCGAGTTGCAGCGCATGAAATCATGATTGGTACACCGGCTATTCGTAACCTGATTCGTGAGAATAAAGTAGCGCAGATGTATTCAGCAATCCAGACAGGTCAGTCCGTTGGTATGCAGACGCTGGACCAGAATCTAAAAGAGCTGGTAGATCGTGGTGTGGTGACCAAAGAAGATGCCAGAACGAAAGCAGCAAATAAAGATGCATTTTAATTACCTCAATTCAGTTGATGTTGTGATATTAAGTGCGTAAACGATGTAGCGAAAAAAAATTAGCGGAGTTCAGGAATGGATAGAGATAAGGCCATCCGATATATGCATGATTTGTTGCGTATGCTGGTACAGAAAGATGGTTCTGATTTATTTGTAACAGTCGGTGCAGCACCATCAATGAAAGTCGATGGTAAAATGACGCCGTTGTCTAATCAGGCCCTTTCACCCGCACATACACAGACACTCGTGCGTTCGATCATGAATGACAAGCAGCTTGGTGAGTTTGAATCTAACCAGGAAGTAAACTTTGCAATCAGTTTGCCGGGAGTCTCACGTTTTCGTGTGAATGCATTTACCCAGCGAGGCTCGATGGGTATGGTATTGCGTGTTATTCGTTCAGAAATTCCGGATTTTGATGAGCTTAACCTGCCTGCCGTGCTACAGGATATTGCGATGACAAAACGCGGCCTGGTGGTATTTGTTGGTGCAACCGGGTCAGGTAAATCAAGTTCCCTGGCGGCGATGATAGGTTATCGTAATGAGAATTCTTTTGGTCATATCATTACCATCGAGGATCCTATTGAATTTGTGCATCAACACAGGAACTGCATCGTTACTCAACGTGAAGTAGGTGTGGATACCGAGTCCTATGATATTGCCCTGAAAAACACCTTGCGCCAGGCACCTGATGTTATCCTGATTGGTGAGATTCGTGACCGCGAAACCATGGAATATGCGATTGCGTTTGCTGAAACGGGTCACCTGTGCCTGAGTACCCTGCACGCCAACAGTACCAACCAGGCACTGGATCGAATTATTAACTTTTTCCCGGAAGAGCGTCGTACCCAGTTACTGATGGATCTGTCTCTCAATCTTAAATCAGTAATATCACAGCGTCTAATACCTCTAAAAGGTGGTGAAGGTCGTGTGCCTGCGGTAGAGGTTCTTTTGAATACACCCCTGATGTCAGACCTTATATTTAAGGGGAATGTGCATGAGATGAAAGAGCTGATGTCTAAATCGAATGAGTATGGCATGATCACTTTCGACCAGGCACTGTTCGAGCTGTATGAGGAAGGTTATATAACGTATGAGGATGCACTTCGTAATGCTGACTCGATTAATGATTTACGTCTGCGTATTAAACTTAAAGGAAAAGAAGCCCAGGGTGCCAAGGACCTGATGTCAGAAGTGGCAGGGCTTAAAATGGAAGAAGACGAAAAAGATAAAGGCCAGCATCGTCTGCGCTAAAACTAGAGAACGCTGAGTATAAGTATGAATTTGCAGCCTTATTTAAAATTAATGGCAGAGCGTGGTGGTTCCGATATTTTCTTTACTACCGGAGCCCCTGTAAGTATGAATATTGAAGGGAAGATGCATCCCATCGGTAAGACGGCTCTCGAGCCCGGTATGACAAAAGAAATCGCCTATAGCATTATGGATGAAAACCAGAAAATGGGTTTTGAGGCGACGATGGAAATGAACCTGGGTATGTCATTAAAGGATGTGGGTCGCTTTCGTGTGAATATTTATACACAGCGTGGCGAAGTATCGATGGTTATTCGCTATATCAAGTCAGAAGTTCCTACCCTGGATAAACTTAATCTACCGGAAAAGCTCAAGGACCTGGTTTGCTTACGCAAGGGACTGGTCCTGGTTGTTGGCGCAACAGGCTCGGGTAAGTCAACTTCACTGGCTTCGATGATAAATCATCGAAGTGAAAATATGCCGGGACATATTTTGACGATTGAAGACCCAATTGAATATATGTTCGAGCATAAAAAATCGATTGTAGGTCAACGTGAAGTTGGGCTGGATACCCTTTCTTATGAAAATGCATTGCGTGAAGCGATGCGTGAGGCGCCCGATGTTATTATGATAGGTGAGGTGCGTGACAGGGAAACAATGGAGGCGGCGATTCAATATGCAGATACTGGTCATCTGTGTTTGAGTACGCTTCACTCGGTAAATGCTAACCAGACACTGGATCGTATTCTAAGTTTCTTTCCGCCAGATTCACGTAACCAGATATTGATGGACCTGTCGTTAAATTTACAGGCAATTGTTTCACAGCGTCTGGTCACTGGACTGAATGGAAAACGTGTAGCGGCGATAGAGATTCTTATTAATTCGCCATATATTTCCGAGCTCATTCGCCGCGGTGACTTCCACGAAATTAAGGAAATTATGGAAAAAGGCGAGGCTGATGGCATGCAGACATTCGATCAGTCTCTTTACCAGTTATTTCAGGAAGGCAAGATCGATATCAAGACGGCACTTTCTTACGCTGATTCAAGAAGTAATCTCGAATGGAAAATCAACTTTGGTGGCGGCGTAAAAGAAGCTGGCAAAGATGAGCATAATGATACTCTACAGTTCCCGTCCAATCCGGATGATTTGCCTGAGGTAAATTAATTTTTTAACTCAGGTGAAGTACCAGTAGCTAACTGAGATTGCTGCAATAAAGCCGGCAAAATCAGCCATAAGCCCTGCTTGAATAGCATAGCGTGTCCTGGTAATTTTTACTGCGCCAAAATAGACAGCCAGTACGTACAGGGTTGTTTCTGTAGAGCCAAACATTACCGCGGCAATGCGAACAATCATCGAGTCTTCCCCATGCACACTTATCAGTTCGGCTAGTACGCCGACTGAACCACTGCCAGTGAGGGGGCGAATGATGCCCATTGGAATCACTTCTGCAGGAAAGCCAAAAAGTTCAGCGATGGGGGAGAGCAATGTGACTAATATTTCTAGTGCGCCACTGGCACGAAACATCGCAATGGCGAAAAGCATCGCTACCAGATAGGGAATGATATTTACGGCAATCTTGAATCCGTCCCTGGCGCCTTCAACAAATTCTTCATAAACTGCGACACGTTTTGTAAGTGCATGACCAATAATAAAAAGTATCAACAGAGGAATAATCAGGCTAGTCAGTTGTTGCATTTTTCGCTCCCTTGCTGGCATAGAGTTTTGCAACAATAATGGCTGTAATAGTTGAGCAGCTGGTTGCCAGAATTATGGGTATAATTAATTCAGATGTCTGCGTACCCATTAGTGCTATTAATGTAACAGGGGGTAGTAGTTGCACACTGGAAGTATTGAGTGCCAGGAACATACACATTTCATCGCTTGCGCTATCACGTTTATGGTTCAGCTTTTGCAACTGCTGCATGGCTTTTATTCCAAGAGGTGTTGCGGCATTACCAAGCCCCAGTATATTGGCAGCCATATTCATACTAATACTTGCAAAGGCAGGGTGGTCTTTGGGGATGTTTGGAAATAACCAGCGTAAAACAGGCTGAACCAGCATTACCATAATGTGAATTAGGCCGCTTTTTTCGCTAATGCGCATGAGACCGAGCCAGAGTGCCATGATACCGATTAGACCCAGAGCAAGTTTTGCGGCAAACTCGGCCATATCAAAAGCACTTTGAGTGATGGCGCGCAGTTTTGCCCAGTGCAAGGCTGGAAATAACAATTCTATATGTCTTGATTCCCGGCTGATGATTGTAGCTAGCAGGCTGTTGCTATTGCCGTGTGCTGAAGCGATTTCGCGCAGTAAAAGAGGGCTATGCTCAGTGAGTAGTAATTTTACCTGCTCGTCTGTAATGAGCGTGGCAATAATTTCCTGTTGCCCGATAATAAGTGTAAGCTGATTAGTAGATGAATCGGACTGGACAATGGGTATGGTTTGTATGACACCATTCTGGTGTGTGTTATAAACTTCATCATAAATATCCTGTCCAAGAGCGAACAGAATACTAGTTATAATCAGGGCTGCCCAGATTTTATTCAACATACATCGATAATAAGGTAAATAGAAAAAATGTACAGAATTGCGTGCTTGTTAATCGGTGTTTTAATATCAACGACTGTACATGCTGACAGGCAGCGTGACTGGTCGAAAGTTATAAACCGTGTAACCGACTCAATTGTAACTATCCGTGTAGATGCGGTCAGGTCTTTCGATACGGCTGCGAATAATTCATCACAGGCAACGGGTTTTGTTGTCGATGCCAGGCGTGGCATAGTGTTAACTAACCGACACGTCGTACAATCTGGCCCGGTAGTAGCGGAAGCGTTGTTCTCTAATCGGGAAGAGATTGAGCTGAAGCCGATATATCGTGACCCGGTGCATGACTTTGGATTTTTCCAGTATGATCCCGCTGATCTTAAATTTATCAAACCGGTCAGTTTGCCAATTCGTCCTGAAGAAGCTGTTGTTGGTAGGGAAATACGTGTAGTAGGAAATGATGCAGGCGAGCAGTTATCCATACTGGCAGGAACCCTGGCAAGAATAGACCGTGAGGCACCATATTATGGGCGTGGTCGATATAATGATTTTAATACTTTTTATTATCAGTCCGCTTCTGGCGTATCTGGAGGTTCATCAGGATCGCCAGTGATTGATATTCATGGCAATGTTATTGCGCTAAATGCTGGAGGTTCTATCAAGGCGGCTTCCAGTTTCTTCCTTCCGCTGCATCGCGTTAAACGCGCACTCAAATTGATCCAGCAAAAACAGCCAGTCAGCCGGGGAACATTGCAGACAACTTTTGAATACAAGCCCTATGATGAGGTCAGGCGACTGGGCTTGCGGCCAGAGCTGGAAGTAAAGTTAAGGAAAGTAAATCATGGTGTTGGATTACTGGTAGTGTCAAGGAGCCTTCCAGAAAGTGATGCACATGAAAAGCTACAGCCCGGTGATATTATAATAAAAGGTGCGAGTTCAGCTGCTCCTCTTAAATGGATCAGGCGATTCGACGAGCTTGCGGAATTACTGGATGAAAATGTAAATCGTAATATTCAGTTACTGATTGAGAGAAATGGCACGCCAGTAGAAATAACTGTTCGGGTTGATGATTTGCATGCATTAACACCTGATCGATACATCACCTTTGGCCAGGCGATTTTACATAAACTTTCCTACCAGCAGGCTCGCCATCTTAATCGCCAGGTTGAAGGTGTTTACGTGGCGCAACCAGGTTACATGTTGTCTACAGCCGGCGTGCCAAGAGGTGCAGTTATCCTGTCAATGAATAATCAGCCAGTAAAAGACATTGATGATATAGAAAAAATAGTAGATGGCCTGGCAGACAGGCAACAGATTGCGCTGCAATATATTACCTTTAAAGAGACCAGGAGAACACATGTGTCGATCATGCGTATGGACAGGCGCTGGTTCCCCGCCAGGAAGTGCTGGCGCGATGACAGCAAAGGTATATGGCCATGTGAAAGTCTGCAAGAAAATATTTCTACAGAAAAAATGGATACGACAGTTGTAAAGTTTATAGAGTATAGAGATAAACGTGCCAATCGCCTGTCACCATCTATTGTGTCAGTACAGTTCGACCTTCCATTTCATATAAACGGGGTTGAAGAGGCACATTATGCAGGTGCAGGTTTGATTCTCGACAAGAAAGACGGACTGGTTCTGGTAGACCGTAATACTGTGCCTGTGGCACTGGGAGACGTAAGAGTGATATTTGCCGGAGCTCTGGATATTCCTGCTGAAGTATTATTTGTACATCCGCTACATAATTTTGCGATTGTAAAATACGATCCTGCATTAATAGGCGACACCGAAGTAGAGCAGATTGATTTCAGGCAGAAAGAACTAGAAGCGGGAGATGAGGTCTGGCTAGTCGCATTAAAAAATGGGCAGGAATTGCTAGTTGAAAAAACGAAAATATCAGCAATTGAATCGCTTGATTTTCCGCTGCCCAAGATACCTACATTCAGGGAATCGAATCTGGATGTGGTCAGCCTGCATAATCCACCGTCGAGCCGAGGTGGTGTATTAACTGATAATGCAGGATATGTGCTAGCTGTATGGTCAAGTTTTGCTTATGGATCTGGAAATGAGTTAAAACAGTTTGAGTGGGGTGTGCCTGCAGAAATTATTCAGGACCTGGTTTCGCAATGGCAATGCTGCAAACAGTTTAATGTGCGCTCTCTTGAAGTTGAGCTTGCGACTTTATCAATTGCGCAGGCAAGAAAGCTTGGCTTGTCAGATGAATGGACAAGGAAATTCCAGAGTGCAGATGCAAATCGGCAGATCCTGGCAGTATCCAGGCGTGTAGCAGGATCAGATGCAGCGGATAAATTACAGGAAGGTGACCTGGTGCTCGCTGTTGATGGAGAACTGGTAAGAAAATATCGAGATGTTGAAAAACGTGTACAGAAAGAGGCCGTGGAATTAACAATCAATCGCCTGGGTGAAGAAATGCAGCTGACTGTTGCAACGCGATTACTGGACGGTAGTGGAGAGCAGACAATATTACAGTGGGCAGGAGCGCTTATACAGGAACCACATAGAGAACTGGCACTTCAGAGAGGTATCGAACCAAAAGGTGTTTTTGTTAGCTTCGTGTTTCACGGTAGTCCTGCGAATAGAAGTAATCTCAGTGCACTTTTACGCATAGTTGAAGTGAACGGCGAAGCTGTAGAAAATTTAAAGAAGTTCAGGACGCTGGCTAAGAAATATCAAGACAAAAAATTTATACAGCTAAAGGTGCTTGATCTGATTAATCGTGAATCGGTAATAAGCCTGAAACAAAATCTTTACTACTGGCCGACGGGTGAAATAACCAGAGAAGATGGAAAGTGGGTTAGCCGTAGCGAGATGTAACAAAAAATAAGGGGACAGTATACCTGTTTGAAAAAAGATTAAGGTCTAAAGTAGATGCTGAAAGAGTGAACTTTAAACGTTAATAAAAACTTAGTTGTTCAATATGATATTACAGCTGGAGGGTTTCAAATGGATACGCTGGTAACTGCTGAATGGCTTAAAGAGCATATTGATGACCCGGATTTAGTAATCCTCGATTGTACGGTTGTTACCATACCCGATAAAAATGATCCGCGCGGATTACGAAATGTGAGTGGCCGGCCAGATTATGAGCTGGGTCATATTCCAAATGCAGGCTTTGCGGATCTTAAAGATGAACTTTGTAAGGAAAATGGTGCAGTTGAATTCGGTTTGTTAAGTCCGGAAAATTTTTGCGCCGCGATGGGTAAATTAGGTGTGGGAAATCAATCTCGCGTTGTGCTTTACGATGCCAATTACACTGGCTGGGCTGCACGGGTCTGGTGGATGTTGCGTTGGGTAGGTTTCGATAATGCTGCAATTCTGGATGGT
>JBFHVK010000065.1:0-11415 GCA_041589615.1 Gammaproteobacteria bacterium
GCATCTTCGGGCAATATAACGGGCAACTGGTCTTCTGGCACCGCAACCGAACCGCAGCTCTCGCAGTTAATCATCGGGATGGGCGTACCCCAGTAACGCTGGCGAGACACACCCCAGTCCCTGAGGCGGAAGTTCACCTGCTTTTCACCTTTGCCTGCGCCGCTAAGGAATTCCGCAATTGCCTCAAATGCCTCGACAGATGTTTTGCCATCGAACTGGGCCGAGTTAATCAACACGCCCTTTTCGACAAAGGCTTCTTTTTGCAGATCACAGTCTTCGCCATTGGCTGGAGCAATCACCTGCTTTATGGGCAGGCCGTATTTCTGTGCAAACTCATAATCACGCTGGTCATGTGCGGGAACCGACATAACCGCTCCCGAACCATAATCCGCCAGTACAAAGTTAGCCGCATAAACCGGCACACTCTCTCCACTAATCGGGTGAATAGCCATCAAGCCGGTATCGATACCTTTCTTTTCCATGGTAGCCAGTTCAGCTTCCGCAACCTTGGTGTTCTTGCATTCATCGATAAAGGACTGAAGCTCAGTATTTGACTGCGCCGCCTTCAGCGCCAGCGGGTGCTCTGCGGCGACCGCAACATAGGTTACGCCCATCAGGGTATCGGGACGGGTGGTATACACCGTCAGGGCCGGTTCGCCCTCTACCGCAAACTGCAGCTCAACACCTTCCGAACGACCAATCCAGTTGCGTTGCATCGTGCGCACCTGTTCCGGCCAGCCTTCCAGCTTGTCGACTTCCTGCAACAGTTCGTCGGCATAATCGGTAATTTTCATAAACCACTGCGGAATTTCCTTACGCTCGACTAATGCACCCGAGCGCCAGCCACGACCATCAACCACCTGCTCATTCGCGAGCACAGTCTGGTCGACCGGATCCCAGTTAACAACCGCATTTTTCTTGTAGACCAGGCCCTTCTCATAAAGCCGCGTAAACAGCCACTGTTCCCAGCGGTAGTATTCCGGCGTACAGGTCGCCAGCTCGCGGTCCCAGTCATAACCAAAACCCAGCCGCTTTAACTGGCCACGCATATAATCGATATTGGAATAGGTCCATTTTGCCGGGTGTGATTTGTTCTTGTGTGCGGCATTTTCAGCCGGCAGGCCAAACGCATCCCAGCCCATGGGTTGCAGTACATTTTTACCCTGCATGCGCTGGTAGCGGCTGATCACGTCGCCGATGGAATAATTGCGAACATGCCCCATATGCAGCCGTCCACTGGGGTATGGGAACATAGAGAGGCAGTAAAACTTCTCCCTGCCCGCATCTT
This sequence comes from Gammaproteobacteria bacterium, assembly GCA_041589615.1. GTDB lineage: Bacteria > Pseudomonadota > Gammaproteobacteria > SZUA-229 > SZUA-229 > SZUA-229. Next base: position 1,289 of record JBFHVK010000065.1, read on the forward strand.
CAGACACCTTAAATACTTGATTCTTATCCCAAAATTCCTGGGCCTGCTGTTCTATTTGCTGTGCATCGTAATTTTCTTGCATGTACCTGGCTTCAAATGAGTTGTGCTTCGCAAACTTGCTGCGAATATGGGCTATAAAAGGATAGGAAGGATACATCAGACCATTGAGATAGGAAACTCAGGTTTTAGTTTTAAAGAGGTAGGTCTATGTCAGCACCCGACAATCAGGACGATTCATCCCTGGTCGACGCATACAATCGCATGATGAGCCGAGTTAGAGACAGTATCGATAATGCCGAGGCACATGCGGTTCCCACACTGCAGAAGGCCATAGAGCAAGCCAGGCAGCAGGCCATTCATCTGGGAGAAATCACCCTGGAGGAAGCAGAAGACGTAGGCAACTACATCAAACGTGATATCAATGATGCAGCTGAATACCTGATGGAAAGCAGTCATGAGTTCAGTGAATGGCTGATGCTGGATATCGATATTATCGAACAGAAGGTCCTGGAGCTGTTTCTGTCAGTTGCAGACAGGACACGCATCGAGCTGGAACAGTTCTCCAGCCCGAACTGCCAGCTCACTACCAGTGAGTATCATGCAGGCGAAATCACCGGCCCGGGGTCACTAATTTGCGCCCATTGCGGTGCGCTATTGCAGTTTAATTCGGCAGACAGGATTCCCGCCTGCACTGCATGCGGGGGGTGTCTTTTTAAACGAGCGGATAAATAATTCAGCATCATGGCATTTATAAAATACTCACAACGCCTGTTAAACCCGTTTCGCGGATCGATGAATATTATTCAATACAGGGGCGCCGAGGCCGTCAGCCTGGATGGTCAGCACTGGGATATCTACGTCAGTAATCGAGGACTCATCAGTGACCTTGATAGCAACCAGAGAATACAGACTTCAGATATACGCTTTGGCAGCTGGTCTGCAGATAAAGGCCTGAAACGAGGTGCCCTGTACCCATCGGATGACTTCAAGCAGATGGAAGCAGAAGGAGCCGAGCTGTATGATTACCTGCTCCAGCACCACCATGAAATACCCTTCCCGTTTCTGGATAACTACGAATTATGGCTGCTGGACAGTCAATCGATCCCACTCGCCCTGATTGACAGTGCACGCTGTGAAAACGAGATGGACAAGCAGCCCTTCCTTGACTGGCGAGCCGGAAATCTCTGTTGCAACGAATTCACTTCACAGGCCTATGAGTCGATAAAAGAGCTACAAAGCACCGGACTTAGTGCAGGGCAGTATCTCACTTACTACATCAACAATATGACGGGATCCCCTCCTCGCGCACAGTGGTTCAAACGCACCATGGATGGACATGGTATTGGCATTCATGGGCATAATATCGAGAGTGACCTTATTAACCGGGAACTAAGTGATTTAGATTTCCACCCTTTCATGATCAATGACCGGCTTCATGACAACCGGCATATCAACCTGATTAACGAATTTATCCAGTGGCAATCCCCCTGGCTATTACTGCTGGACAACTTAAGTGAAAGCCAGCGAATGATTTTTGAAGAGAAATCTAGAGGACGTGCGCTTGTTGTCGATCAACTCTACCAGCTCTATCCTGAAATACTGGACAACAGTTTTATTAATGCCGCACGGGTAGAAGCCACATTAAGAAAATGCACCTTACAGCCGAATATTCAGGAAAGTGTAATGTCCACTGAATATATAGAACTAACAACATCGCCTCACGAGTGATTGAATGATATTGAGTCATTACTGTAAAGATCACATCATAAAACAGCACTTCATAGAGGCAGATTATGTACTAGTATAAAAGCTAAGATAAATAACTGCCTGCATATAACAATTATCTTATATACAGGCCTTTCAACACTCTGCAACGAACCTCCTGTATCAATATGAATATTTTTTATCAAGCACTGTCATATATACACCCCCTGGCTTTGGCACTAACACTCTACGGCCTGACTACCAGTAACTTACAGGCTGAAGATGCCCCTGAAAACTTGCCCAACACAATAAAAATTAATGCTGAAGAACTATTTGAACTGGCTGAAAAGCATGCGGATCTCATAATTATTGATTCACGCATTAGCGGTGATAGAAACAAGGGCTACATCGAAGACTCAATCAGCCTGCCAGATATAAATACTACCTGTGCCAGCCTCGAAAAACATATTAGTACTAAAACAACACCGACCCTGTATTACTGTAATGGCATAAAGTGTGGACGTAGCGTTAAAGCTATCGAAGTTGCACAGGCTTGTGGATATAGCAATATCTACTGGTTTAGAGGCGGCTTTGAAGAGTGGCTTAAAAATGGCCTGCCCTATCTGGTGGAATAAAAACATTTAAATATTATGCCAGACAAACGTCTCTCTATTAAAACCAGCCTGATGTCTGTCATTTTCATGATGGGATTACTGGTTGTTATATTCACCATCCTCACGGGTGAAGTTTATCGAGAACTGATATTTGACAACCAGAAGAATGCATTTTCAAGGTTAGCACAATCAAAAGTAGACGAATTATTAAAAGATATCACCCATCAGACAACCCAGCTTGGGCTCAACATACAGTCTGACAACAATTTCAAAAGCGCCTTCAAACAGCGAAACACCCAATTAATAGCAAGGTATCTGGATGAAAATTTTCACCGTGCCTTTGTCACACTAAACATACTTGAACTAAAGAAGCTTCAGGTATATGACACTAACATGCAGTTAATAGCTGAATCAGAAGAGGGTGATAACCTTTTTGATATTACCCGGTCATGCCCGGAATTCAAACAGAATATACTCGCACGGACAGGTTCAAATAAAATTAAATCTATTTCTGAGCTCTGTATAAATAATACAGAACCCAGACTAACAAGCGTGGTGCCGGTTGGCGGGTTACGACTGAAAGGTTATCTTTTAATTACTATCAACCCAATAAAAAACTTATCTGTTGTATCTAAAAAACTGGTTACTCCACTGCAAATATCATTGTCAGATGGCTCTGTTCTTTTCCAGTCCAGCGACTGGAAAAAGCCCGGGAAATTAGAACAGTCAGCTAAACCAGGTTTTTATTTATCATCATCCAGAAAGCCTGTTCTTGAGTTTCTCTTCTCACCTGACACTGACAAACTAATCAGTGATTTATCAATGACCAGACTTTATCTGCTGTTTGCGGCACTATCGGTAACTCTGGTTACGATCTACATTTGCCTTGCCTTACTCAGAAAGTACACCCTTGAACCAATAACTCAACTTACTCGTCACCTTAAGAATGTCATGCAAAACAAGGACCACCTGAGTGATAAAGTGTTACCTCGTGGCAACTCCGAAATCTATCAGCTAACCACTGATCTCAACACCATGAGCCAACAGTTACATGCACTCTATAACACACTAGAAAACATGGCTTACACTGATTCGCTCACACGCATGCATAATCGCGCCTATCTATATGAGAAATTACAGAATGCAACCAGACATGCCAACAGGGGCAATGACGGTTTTGCTCTTTTCATGATGGACCTGAACCGCTTTAAATTTATAAATGACACCCTTGGACACCATATCGGGGATCTTATTCTGCAGGAAGTCGCATCAAGATTGAATCAGTGCTTACGAGATGACGACACAGCCGCTCGTCTAGGTGGCGATGAATTTGCGGTAATGTTACCCAGCATAAGCGACCATTCCGGCGCCCTTAAAGTCGCAAAAAAAATCATCAATTCACTCAGCGAATCTATCGACATCGACAATCATAAACTGAACATTGAAGTCAGTATTGGCATCTCTATCTGCCCAACTGACAGTACTGATATTCATAGCCTGTTGAAATATGCAGACATTGCGATGTATCACTGCAAGCAGAATAATATAAACTATGCTTTTTACGATAACAGCATGGACAATGAGACACTGCTTGAATTCACCATGGAGCCAAAATTAAGGGAAGCTATATCTACAGATCAGCTACAGCTTTACTATCAGCCAAAAATTGAAATAAGCAGTAAAACCGTTACTGGCGTTGAGGCATTATTACGCTGGCACGAACCTGAACTGGGCAACATCTCACCTGACATTTTCATTCCACTCGCCGAAAAAACAGGGCTTATTCATTCACTAACCGAATGGGTTCTTAATAGCGCATACCAGCAGTACATTGCATGGAGATCAAATGGGATAGATTTAGATATTTCTGTCAACCTGTCATCTTTAAGCCTGAACGAAAACCATATCATTGATCTGCTTGAAAAACTGACAAAAAAATATACTGGAATTCCTGCTGAGTGGCTAACGCTCGAATTAACAGAGAGCACTATCATGTCAGATCCCGTACATGCTCTTGATATACTTTCAAAAATCGATAGCATGAATATAAAACTATCGATTGATGACTTTGGCACGGGGTATTCTTCACTATCCTATCTCAAACAGCTACCAGTTGATGAAATCAAGATCGATAAATCTTTTGTTATATCAATGATGCAGGATAGCAATGATGCCGTCATTGTAAAATCCACAATTGACCTTGCTCACAACATGGGGCTTAGTGTCGTAGCTGAAGGCATTGAATCCGAAGACATCTGGCGTAGCCTGGATGAAATGAAATGCGATCTGGCGCAGGGTTTCTTTATGTGCAAACCTGTAGCACCAGACACTTTAACAGACTGGCTCAACTCATCAGAGTATGCTTTACGTCGAACTCAACACGAAATAAAAGCAGTTTAAATAGATCTCAAATAGAAGATACAAAAACCAGGATATCTGTATAATATCCACTGCAATATATTCTAAACAACCGCGTGAACTGTTACATGTTATTTTTTAATGGATTTTCATATAAAGCAAAACTTATATCAATCTATATAAGTTTTACAGTACTAGGTATATTACTTACTCTCGTTGCCATTAATAATGCATCTAGAGAGCAAAGATTGCTTGAGCAGATCAGTTTTACACATCAGCTACTGAAAAACACATCCTCACTGAATAATTTACTGAAAGCACTTCCACACTTCAAAGTTATTCCGCTAGATAACAACACACCAGACGCAGTAAATTTCGATAACTGCACTGTTAGATTAGCTGATTCAATAAATATAAGCCCCGGCTCTCAGGGTGGCCTTATACAGGGAGATTCCTGTTCAGCTAGCTGGAATCTGTTCACACCCGACTCAAATCAAACGCCAGCACTCATTCTACAGCCTTTTGATAATGATAATATAGATACAATATTATCTGCCTATAGAAATCGCATAATAATACCTGTCATTTTCTTTATATGGATTACCGTATGGGGTTCCTTAATGCTAGGCAATCTAGTTAAGCGGCTTCAGACACAGAAAAATGAAGTGGAACATATTGCGCTACATGATGCACTAACATCCCTCCCAAATCGTAACTACTTCTCTGACAAGGTTAACGAGCAGATAAATTATTCAAGACGTAAAAACAAAAGCTTCACACTTGCCGTCATTGACCTGAATAAGTTCAAACAGGTCAATGACGAACTTGGTCACCAGTTTGGAGACTCTATTCTTGTAGAGGTTGCGCAGCGCCTCAGTGAAACTATCAGGGAATATGATGTTGCTGCCAGGCTTGGGGGTGATGAATTTGTACTTCTGCTCGTAGATGCAGACTGTCATTCAACCTTTAGCTTACTTGAACGTATTCATGAGCGCCTGGTAGAACCTTATCATGTAAAAGACAGAGTATTACAAATTGGTGCCAGCATTGGTGCTGCAGATTACCCGGAACACGCAACAAGCTATGAACAACTCTTTCAAAACGCAGATGCTGCCATGTATCAGGCAAAGAGCGCAGGTGGAGGAATAACCCTTTACCTGAAAAGATAAAAGGGGTATTTTATGTAGATGGAATATCACCAGTTGATTTTCTAAACGCTGTTTGTTCAAGCTTTTCGAGTGGTATCATGAAGTTACAACGCAACATGGGTTCTCTGGACCAGGGTTTCAGAATCCTGATGGGCATCGCCCTGATTTATATAGGCCCTTTCTCCGACATAATAACCAATGACACGCTGTCGTCCATACTACTAGTATCAGTCGCCACCATGATTATTATTTCTTCACTAATTGGCTGGTGCCCCTTCTATTATTTAGCCGGTTTAAGCAGTTATCGAGCTAAATCTGATAATAGTTAACTTACAGATTTTGCAGCAAAGCCCTGCTCAACACTACCTCGTACCGGTGGTGATAAAAATGTTTTCACTATCAATGCCAGCGTTATTTTCTCGTCACTGTTCCATGGCATTAACGAAACTATCCGTGCCATCGTGCAGTACCCGAATATAATCTGGGCCCAGGTACCTATTGTTGGTATCCAGAACAGCCAGCGCAGTGGTTCAATCAGCGCCACAAGCAAGAGTAGCAAGTATCCTGTCCTCACTTGAACTGGAAATGACGTCAGGCTTTTTTCACCAATAACATAGTGAATCAGCTGGATAATCGTTATGCCAATCGCAATCATGAATCCATCAGCATAACCTGATACCCCGGCTGTCAGGAAAATTACGGTCACTAACCAGTACCACCAGCCTTTGTCTTTATATTCAAGCAGAAACATTTCGACACCTCATCGTTACATTAAAACACCGGCACCAGGTAATATCCCTGAGACTGATAACCTATAAGCGAGATAAAACCATCACCCACTATTTTAAGATCTTCGAACAGCGAATCATTTCTAATCCCGAACACTTCGGTCGCCACTGAACATACTTCCTGTCTTATACCCAGATCTGCTAACGCTTCGATATTTGCTTCAATTTCCATTAATACTGCTTCATCCACATCTGGATTTTTTTCTGCCGATTTATTACTCAGGTATTTCACACTGGGGCCTATATAAACCAGTACAAAATCTGCCTTAACCCCCTGACGCTCCATACTCTTGTACGTTCCCTGGATTATTTTCAGGTAAAAATTAAGTTTTTTTACATCCCCTATATCGACAAGAAAAACACCTTTCCCTGTTTTGAGATTACCTAATGAACTCGAATCATTGATCGTTACGGTACCAGCTATTATTGATGCAGGAACTGTAAAAAAAATTATTACAAACATTAACTGTTTAAGGTATTTCATCGCTCACTCCGCTATTTTTTTATTAGTGATGCCTTCCATATCTACAATTGAACAACTCGTTTTTCTTGTCTGCTTGCATTCTTCACTTGCTGGTGAAAAGTCATACGCACAGTCCTTGCCTTTTAACATTTCATAATCTTCAGCCGAATACGCAGAGGAAGGTAAGTTTTTCGGCATATAAACACATAGCTGACATAGTTCATCTACTTTTGTTTTCATCTCTTGTGCTCGCTTTACTTTTAAACCGCTACCCCTTTCCATGAGCACTCCCAGATATCCGTTAAATAGCTTTGTAGTGGCAACTCTACCAGGCCATCCAGTCTTGAAGTTATCATCCTGATTGCGCCGCCATACAGGCAACTCGAGGCGGTTATTACGTCCATTTTACGAATCTCACTTTTTGCCATGCCCTGCTCTACCATTTCCCTCATCATCCTGAATGGCTGGGAGGAACAGACTGGCAGCTGCCCACTTAGAAACTCTCGGTGTTTTGAGTACAGCATATACTCCATCACTTCTGGTTCATCCTCTGTCATTTCAAACAGCAACTCAATTACTGCCCTGCATTTGTCATGGGTCGAATCATATCGGTTTGCAATGTTTTCCAGCTCTCTCGTCATACGTTCAAGCAGGCTTTCAAACAGGGCACTCGCAACCCCTTCCTTATCCCTGAAGTGGTGGTAAATCGAGCCAATACTCACACCAGATTCACGTGCAATATCATGTACCGAGGTACTGAAATAGCCCTTCTGGCTAAACAGATGCAGAGTCGCCTGCAGCACTCGCAGCGGAGCATTCTGTGCAGCTGCTGTATTTTCAGATTTACTGGTCATTGCTTTGTTCATACCTGTAGATATTAGAACGAACGTTCGTTCTAGTCAAACACCAAAGCTGTCACACCTTTGATTATTCAAGTTAAGTTATTGAATTTATTGAATTATTTTTATTAGTTATTCAGACCGGCTCGCGTTCACGATACCAGAACCACAACAACAGCATTAGCACAGCAGAGACAAGTAGATGATTTCCCCAAAGCACATAGGGTGTCGAGCCTTTGTAAGCCTGAACATCCAGTGTTAGCACATGACGCTGAAATTGCGGGGATATCCCTATTACATCACCATTCGGCGCTATCGCCGAAGTCACGCCGGTATTGGTTGCCCTTAACAGGGTCCGTCCCGTTTCCAGTGCACGCACACGGGCGATCTGGTGATGCTGCCAGGGCTGTGGCGAATCTTCAAACCATGCATCATTACTCACATTTACGAGTAACTGCGCATCGGGCATGTCGCGTAATACATCCCTGTCGAATGCATCTTCAAAGCAGATATTCACGCCTACAGGGTGGCCCGCCACAGTCATAAGTTTCTGCTGTAACTCCCCACTATCCAGGTCTGACATTGGTATATCAATCCACCGTGAAAAGAAGCCCAGAACAGGCCTGAAAGGAAAATATTCCCCGAGCGGGACCAGGTGACGTTTTTTATAGATCTGGTTGTCTAAGGTAATAACAGAATTGTAATAACGCTGACTCTCATCATCTTTCACAAAAATACCCAGCAATACCTCTGTTGATGTCTTACCTGTCTGCTCATGCAATTCATCCAGATATGCTGGAACCCGACTTTTAAAACCGGGAATGGCTGTCTCTGGCCATATCACCAGATCACTGTCAGAATGTTTTAGTGTTAACTCCCGGTACATCTGCAATGTAGGGGTATAATTTTCACGTTTCCATTTTTCAGACTGGGGTATATTACCCTGTATCATACTGGCCTTAATGGGCTCGCCTGTCGCTTCTGTCCATTCGACCAGGCTTAAGGTGTAACCCACTACATAGATCAGGGCAATTGCCAGTAAACTATAAATATTTTTTCTATCTAGCAGAAAATTCGCCAACAGTGCAGATACCAGGCATGCAATATAAGCCATACCCAGTCCGCCAATGACGGGCGCATAACCTGCCAGCCATGAATCAACCTGTGCAATTCCTATCTGCACCCAGGGAAGACCTGTCAGCACATAACCCCGCATCCACTCAAACAGCACAAGCATCATCGGATATACCAGAATGAGCATGTATCTTTTACTACAGTTGAATAAACGATTTGACAGGTAGAATGCTATAGCCGGAAATAGTGCAAGCACGAGCGCTAGCATTAACACTATGAACATTGCCAGTGGCACTGGAGTGCCACCATGGAAGTGTAGACTGTAGAAAACCCAGTGCACACCATGCACAAACCAGCCCGTACCAAACAACAATGCTCTTATGAAAACGGTTTTTGGCGACTGCTGCAGACAGATAACAAATAAAAATGCGAGCAGCGGAAACTGCAACCAGAAAAAATTATAAGGAGCAAAACTAAAAGGCAGTAATACACCACAGACAAGCGCCAGAATTTCTATAGAGTAGTATGCATTTTTCTGTAGCAGACTGAAATTGATCATTAATCTGTATTTTTGTTATCAATCATTAGAAATATAACTTTTTGCCAGGCATGAATAATTTATTTAAATCAGGAAACAGAATTATACGATTTCAGCAGCCTTACTTGCCTTTGGCAACAAGATAAGCTGTACATGTTTTATTCTTCGGCTATCTGCGCTCATTACCTTAAACAGGTAATTATCAATCGTAATGGTTTCACCTCGCTTGGGCATGTGCCCCAGATGCTTCATCAACATCCCCGCCAGGGTATCAGATTCACCTTCATTGAATCCACTCTCAAAGAAGGCATTGAACTCACTTATAGGCGTGAGCGCCTTAATCGAATAGCGATTAACACCCATGCGACGAATATTACCCACATCCTCAACATCATGCTCATCATCGATATCACCGACAATCTGCTCAAGTACATCTTCAATGGTAACCAGACCTGCCACTCCACCATACTCGTCTACAACAATCGCCATGTGATTTCGACTCGAACGAAATTCTTTTAACAACACATTTAGTCGTTTACTTTCAGGAACAAACACTGCCTGTCGTATTACATCTTTAATATCGAAATCCTTACGACTTTCC
>JBFHVK010000066.1:0-11195 GCA_041589615.1 Gammaproteobacteria bacterium
AATATCGTAATACTCGGTGCAGGTGGTGACCTGACCAAACGCAAGCTAATTCCCGCGCTGGTAAAAATGTTACGTTGTGGTTTATTAAATTGTGACTGTAAGATTATAGGTGTTCTCAAGGGGCGTACTTTCGAAGAGTGGATGGAATCTCTGCATAAAGGTATTCATGATTATGCACCCGATATTGAAATGAATGATGAGCAGTGGGCAAAGTTCTCCTCACGTTTCAAGATGGTTGCAGGTGACCTGCAGGAAGAGCAGACCTATCAGGATCTGTCGGCCTCACTCGAAACTATCAAGGGCAAGAAAAATGCTATGTTTTATTGTGCTGTACCACCTCGTTGGTACACTACTATAGCGGCAGGTCTTCACAAGCTCGGCCTGTCAGAGGAAAGCGAAGGCTTTCGTCGTATCGTCATTGAAAAGCCATTCGGTATGAACCTGGAATCTGCTCGAAAGTTAAATCACGATTTACAGGAGTTACTGGACGAGTCACAGATATATAGAATCGATCACTACCTGGGCAAGGAAAGTGTACAGAACCTGCTGGTGTATCGATTTGCTAATAGCATTCTTGAACCTTTGTGGAATAGAAATTTTATTGATCATATCCAGATTTCGGCAGCGGAAACCATCGGTATAGAATACCGTGCTAATTATTATGAAAAATCCGGTGCCTTACGAGATATGATTCAGAGTCACCTGATGCAGGTGATGACACTGGTGGCAATGGAGCCACCGGTAGAATATACAGCGGATGCAGTACGTGATGAAAAGATTAAAGTGTTACGTGCAGTGCGGCCGTTTGATATTGAAACGGTAAACGAATATGCCGTTGCTGCACAGTATGGTGCTGGCAAGGATGAAAACGATGAGCCAATTAAGTCGTATGTAGCTGAGGAAGATGTTTCACCCGAGTCGGTGACCGAGACTTTTGCCGGGGTGCGTTTTTATATCGATAACTGGCGCTGGCAGGGTGTGCCGTTTGTCTTATGGACGGGCAAACGCTTACCTAAGCGGGTATCTGAAATTGTGATTCGATTCCGTAATCCGCCATTTAATCTTTTTGATGAGCATGCAACCCCTCCAATGGCCAATTCGCTGGTGTTCAGGGTGCACCCAGATGAAGGCATCGCGCTAAGAATGAATGCAAAGAAACCCGGTCTAACGACAGATACTCAACGCATGGTAATGCGTGCTCCATATTCCGCGGATGGAGAAGATGTTTCAGATGCCTATGAAGTATTGCTGCATGATGTACTCATGGGAGATGCAACACTGTTTTCAAGGGGTGATGAGGTGGAGGAATCCTGGGCGATTGTCGAACCAATTCTAAAAGCATGGGAAGATCGATTATCAGTTAATCGATATCGAGCAGGTACCTATGAAGTGCCAGGAATGGATGAGCTATTCAAAGATTGTGTGAATGGTTGGCATAAACCGAGGTAATCTGGATGCATGAATGGCAGGTTGAGAATGATTTTGAAGAGGCTTCTAAAGCTGCGGCTGAATTTCTTCGGCAACAGATTGATACCGCTATAAAATCCAGGGGCGTCTGCCATATTGTACTGCCTGGTGGTAATACACCAGCCCTCAGCCTGAGCCTCCTGGCCAGGATGGATCTACCCTGGCACAAGGTGCACTGGTATCTCGGTGATGAGCGATGTTATCCAGTTGATCATCCCGAGAGAAACGATGTGATGCTAGAGAAAAACCTCTGGTCACTCATTAAAGACCCTCTAGTACATCAAATACCAGCCGAACTTGGAGCTGAGCAGGGCGCCGAAGCCTATCGTGAAATTATTTCTGCAATAGATACTTTTGATGTGGTATTTCTCGGTATGGGGGAAGATGGGCATACAGCCAGCCTGTTTCCCGGTAATCCGGCTCTACAGGATTCACAGTCAGTTGTTGCGGTATATGATTCACCTAAACCTCCGCCAGAACGAATTTCACTGGGCATCGAAACTTTACGTAAAGCTCGCTTTAGAATGGTGCTGGCTGCAGGTGAATCGAAACAGGAGATGATCAGGCGGATTAAAAATGATGAACCACTGCCTGTTAATAGCATTGGTGATATACACTGGTTTGTCGATCGATCCGCTTTTTCATAGTCATAAATTTTTCATATTTTTTGTGCATACTATTCTCTAATTGCGCAAAAAGAGTGCAGCTTCCCATTGTCTAAGTGCGCATGAAGTGCTAAATAATAGCCATTGCAGTGTCTTACCCACCGTCTGTATGACTGGCGCATAACTTGCATTTTTGTTTATGAATCTTAATCATCAGATTTTAGCGGAGAGAAAAAATATGAATATGCAGGAAATACGTGTAATGGCCAAAGATTTTGGTATCAAGACTTCTCGTATGACAAAAGCAGGCTTGATTCATGCAATTCAATTGCAGGAAGGAAATTTCAACTGCTTTGCATCTGCCAGAAATGGTGAGTGTGACCAGATGAGCTGTATCTGGCGTAAAGACTGTTTTTCAGAGGCAAAAAAGCTCGATAGCTAGGCGTCATAAATTAATAAATTATTCGAGCAGGTCTTTATACAGTTTGAGGTAATGGTCTGCGCTAACCTGCCATGAGTGGTCACAGCTCATGGCGTTAATCTGTAGCTGTCGCCATTTATCCTTTGCCTTAAAAAAGACCAGTGCTCTTTCTATACTGCTAACCAGCTCTTCGGCAGTATGTTCCTTGAGTACAAAGCCATTGGTCTGCAGTAGCTTGAGCTCATCGGCTGTAGCCGTTATATCATCAGAATCTGAAATACTATCAGCAAGACCACCAACCGGAGTTACAACAGGCAGTGTAGCGTAGCGCAAACTGTACAGTTGATTTAGTCCACAGGGTTCGAAGCGGGAAGGCATCATATAAATATCGCTGGCCGCTTCAATTCGATGAGCAAGCTGTTCGTTGTAACCGATAGCAACGTTAATCCTGCCTGGAAACTTCTCAGCCCATTCAGCCAGCTGAATCTCGTAATGGGTATCACCTGTGCCCAGTATAAAAATCTGTACTGGTAACTCCATTAACTGAGGTATGCTCTGTAGAATAATTTCCAGCCCTTTCTGTTCCACCAGGCGACTGACCATGCCGATCAGGGCAACATTCTCGTCTACTTCCAGTTTATACTGTTTCTGCAATGAAATTTTATTCAGGCTTTTCTTTTCGAGTGAGCGGCGATTATATTTATGGTAGATATGGTTATCCGTACCCGGATTCCAGTACTTGTCATCTATGCCATTCAGTATGCCGGAAAGGTCGTCAGATCGATGTGTGAGTAAACCCTGTAGTCCGTAGCCGTGCTCATCTGTGCAAATTTCGCTGGCATAACTCGGGCTTACGGTGGTTATTTTATCGGCATAAGCCAGTCCACCCTTGATAAATGAAAACTGACCGTAAAATTCAACGCCATCAATATGCCATAGCTGGTTTGGTAGATGCAGGTCGACAAATGTCTGATGGCTAAATATGCCCTGGTAGGCAAGATTATGGATGGTAAAAACTGTTTTGGGCGGTTCGGCTTGCAAACTTAATAAAGCGGGAACCAGGCCACTCTGCCAGTCATTGCAGTGTACCAGCTCAGCTTGCCAGTCCAGGCCAAGTGCATCAAGAGCCAGGTCAACGGCGGCATGACAGAACACGCTAAAGCGTAGTGCATTATCATGCCAGGCGTTTCCATGCTCATCACTGTATGGGCCGCCCGGACGGTCGAATAAGGCAGGGCAGTGAAGTAACCAGACGGGCAGCATTGTACCGGGTAGCCGGGTTTCAATAATGGATACAGGAAGGTTGTAGTAGCGTGTTGATGCAACCAGTTTGTGCGATTTTATATTTTCCAGTACACCCCTGTATGCAGGTATAAATAGCCGGACATCCTGCTGTTTTTTTAACAGGGCGGGGGGAAGGCTGCCGGCTACGTCTGCCAGTCCACCGGTTTTAATCAGCGGAAATGCTTCGCTGCTAATATAAAGAATCTTGCTCATGAATATAGGTTACTGCTTTTTTCTTAATATAAGGCCTGCGAGTGGTGGTAATGTAATACTTATTGAAGCAGGTCGATTCATCCATTCTACCGGTTCACTATAGAGCAGCGCATTACTACCGGAATTGCTGCCGGAATAGTATGTGGAGTCCGAGTTTAATATAACTTCATACTCGCCCTCAAGCGGAACGCCTATACGGTAATTCTCCCTCACCACTGGTGTGAAGTTTAGTATTACCACCGTATGTTCGTCATCACTCTTACGTAGATATGACAGGACTGATTGATCAGTGTCATGGCAGTCTATCCATTCAAAGCCGGTGTGATCAAAGTCATAGCGATGTAATGAGCTGGAGGTTTTATAGAGCTGATTAAGGTCAGATACCAGTTTCTTAACCCCGGCATGATTCGGGTACTGAAGTACGTACCAGTCGAGTGCCTTGTCATGATTCCATTCATCACCCTGTGCAAATTCATTTCCCATAAACAGCAGTTTCTTGCCCGGGTAGGTAAACATGTAGGTATACAGTAAACGCAGGTTAGCGAAACGTTGCCATTCATCACCTGGCATTTTGTAGAGCATTGAGCGTTTGCCGTGTACGACTTCATCATGTGAAAATGGCAGAATAAAGTTTTCACTAAACAGATAGAGCAAACCGAAGGTCAGCTGGTCATGGTGGTAATGACGATACACCGGGTCGTTTGACATATAATTCAGGCTGTCATGCATCCAGCCCATATTCCACTTCATACTGAAACCAAGGCCACCCAGATTGGTTGGGCGAGTAACCTGCGGCCAGGCAGTTGATTCTTCAGCCATTATCATGGTGCCCGGAAAATTTGAGTGGGTGACGGTATTAAGCTCACGCATAAATTCAATGGCTTCGATGTTTTCGTTACCACCATGCTGGTTAGGTATCCAGTCACCGTCTTCACGGGAATAATCGAGGTACAGCATGGAGGCGACAGCATCAACCCGAAGGCCATCGATATGGCATTCTTCCAGCCAGAATACAGCGCTGGCAATGAGAAAGTTTTTTACTTCATTACGGCCAAAGTTGTAGATAAGTGTGCCCCAGTCGCGATGTTCCCCGCGACGAGGGTCTTCATGCTCATAGAGTGGGCTGCCATCAAAGCGAGCCAGACCATGCTGATCTTTCGGGAAGTGAGCCGGTACCCAGTCCAGCAGTACGCCAATGTCATGCTGATGGCAGTAGTCTACAAAATAGCGAAAATCATCGGCAGAACCAAAACGGCGAGTGGGTGCGAAGTAACCTGTTGTCTGGTAGCCCCATGAGGCATCGAGAGGGTGTTCGGTAATGGGCAGTAATTCGATATGCGTAAAACCGGTTTCCTTAACGTAGTCAACCAGGCGATGAGCCAGTTCACGGTAGTCCAGGAATTTACCATTCTCATCACGCTGCCATGAGCCCAGATGACATTCATAAATGGACATTGGCTGGTGGAGCCAGTCGAATGATTCCCGTTGTTGCATCCAGTGGTTGTCCTGCCAGTGATAATGGCTGGTATCGCTAACTACCGATGCAGTTTTAGGACGAAGTTCCATCTGTTGTGCATAGGGATCGGTCTTTGTCATGACCTCAGCTGAATCACGGTGGCGGATTTCATATTTGTACAGGCTACTGCTCTGGAGTCCCGGAATAAATAGCTCCCATACGCCACTGCCACCACGACAGCGCATCGGGTGCCTGCGGCCATCCCAGTTATTAAAGTCGCCAATAACACTGACTCGCCCTGCGTTTGGAGCCCATGTCGAGAATAGAACGCCGTCAATACCATCCACCGTCTTGTGGTGGGCTCCGAGAATTCTGTATATATGCTGGTGCTTGCCTTCACTGTATAGATGCAGGTCAAAATCGCTTATCTGGGCTTCAAAGCTGTATGGGTCATAGTAGCTATGCTGGTTACCACTAGTATCCGTGCGGTGTAACAGGTAATGCTCAGGTAAGGCATCTAAACCGGTATTGAGGATAAAAAAATCGCTGTCCTCAATACGCGTAGTCTCAATTTGTTTTTCAGTCAGGCTTAGTGTCCGGGTGTCAGGAGCGTAAAGCAGTAGAAATGTGTCCTGATGCTCATTTTTATTTCCAAGCAGGTTGAAGGGGTCATGGTGTCTGGCCTCTATGATTTTATCCATATCTGCCTGTGCAGGCATTTTTGAGGCTGGTTTTTGCCCGTTTGCTTTAGTTGTAAGTCGCATTAGCTGACATTTTCCATCGGTAGGCCTAATTTAGGGTATTTAAAGTATGTAACTATTTTCTCAGCAAGTTCTATGCACACTTTTAGTATATTGTATTGTAACGCCGAGGGACGCTTGAATATAGCCCGGGTGCCCATAATTAATTTTGCATATTACTGATGCATAATACCTATAGTCTGCACATAAATAAGGCGTATACTTTGATGGTGCGTGAATTTATGCACAGTTTAAATGCGTATATAAGACAAACAGGTGAAAATGATCGCTTAAAAATATTACTGGATAGGTGGCTTGTTTATTGCATTCATTAAATTGTAATAGTGATGGCGTACAATTAATTCAGCTGCCTCTGACCTAAATTTATTAAAGGGTAATTGTATCAAATGAAAAACAAACAATCGCCGCGCTTTATCAGTAACCTCACCAGAAATACACTGGCTCTGATTATGGCTGGAGGGCGGGGTGAACGTCTAAAGCAGCTGACGATGTGGCGGGCAAAGCCAGCAGTACCTTTTGGGGGGAAATTCAGAATCATCGACTTCCCTCTGTCGAACTGCATCAATTCTGGTATACGTAGAATTGGAGTGCTCACACAGTATAAAGCTCACTCATTAATATTACATATTCAGCGTGGCTGGGGGCATTTACGTGGTGAGTTTGGTGAGTTTGTTGAATTACTGCCAGCTCAACAGAGGATAGAGTCTTCCTGGTATGCGGGTACTGCTGATTCTATTTATCAGAACCTGGATATCATACGAGGTCATTCACCTGAATATGTGCTGATCCTTGCGGGCGATCATATCTATAAAATGGACTATGGTACGATGCTTGCGAAGCATGTAGAAAACAAGGCCGATGTGACAGTCGGCTGTATTGAGGTACCCATTGAGCAGGCACATGCGTTTGGTGTTATGGGCGTAGATGAAGAACTGAGAATCCAGAGTTTTGAAGAGAAGCCTGAAAATCCCAAATCTGTACCCGGTAAGGAATATGAAGCACTGTGTTCGATGGGCATTTATATCTTTAATACCGACCTGTTGTTTGAGCTATTAATAAGAGATGCAGATACACCTCGATCAACGCATGATTTTGGTCGGGATATAATTCCTTATGCAATCAGCAAGTACAGGGTATTCGCATATCCATTTACGGACAGTGATAGTGGTATACAGTCCTACTGGCGTGATGTGGGAACAGTTGATGCTTTCTGGGAAGCAAATCTTGAGCTGATTGGCATTACACCAGAATTGAACCTATATGATGAGCAGTGGCCTATCTGGACAAGCCAGGAGCAGCTGCCCCCGGCCAAGTTTATCTTTGATGATGAAGATCGTCGAGGTATGGCTGTTGATTCAATGGTTTCAGGTGGCTGTATTATTTCCGGTGCACATGTTCGACATTCATTATTGTTCTCGAATGTCACTGTTGATAATTACAGTGAAATTGAATCATCGGTTATTTTGCCCGATGTAACAATAGGACAACACTGTAAAATACATCATGCAATTATTGATAAAGGATGTGAAATTCCTGATGGTACAATTATTGGAATGAATGAAGAAAATGACAAAGAACGTTTTTATGTCTCACCAAAAGGTGTCGTACTTGTGACACCTGAAATGCTAGGTCAACTTGTACATCATGTCAGATAAGCCCGCTTTGAATGTTGTTATATACTGGCATATGCATCAGCCAGAGTACCGTGATTTAAGGAATGGTGAATACCATTTACCCTGGACCTATTTGCATACCATAAAAGATTATGTGGATATGGCTGCACACCTTGAAAATAACAGGGGGGCTAGAGCAGTTGTTAATTTTGCACCGGTTTTGCTGGAGCAAATTGACGATTATAGTGCACAGCTCGATGGCTATTTGAATCATGGTCAGGCATTGAGGGATCGTTTGTTATCAGCCCTGGCAGAACCTGTTATCGATTTGAATGAAGAAACCCGTATACATATTATAAAGTCATGCCTGCGAGCGAATAAACAGAGATTGATAGAACGTTTCGATGTCTTCAGTATGCTGGCAGAAATGGCAGAATCAGTACTTGAGTGCAAGCAAAAACTGTTTTATTACTCTGAGCAGTTTTTCATAGATTTACTTGTCTGGTATCACCTTGCATGGACCGCCGAAACAGTTCGCCTGAAAGATGAAAGAATCCAGGCGTTAATGGATAAGGGTAATAATTTTAGCCTGCACGATAGACATAGTCTTATTGAAATATATAGTGAGCTCATCAGTTCTATTATCCCGCGTTACCGCAAACTTGCGGAGAAAGGTCGAATTGAATTATCAATGACACCTTATGCTCACCCTATTGTACCTTTGCTGATTGATATTGAATCAGCTACTCAGGCTATGCCAGATGTAACCTTACCATCAGCAAGAGTATATCCGGATGGTAGGCATCGAAGTCGTTGGCATATGAGAAAGGGTATTGAAGTATTTAAACGTTACTTTGGTTTTACTCCTCAGGGTTGCTGGCCATCTGAAGGAAGTATAAGCGGTGAAACGATCGAGCTTGCTGCTGATATGGGGATAAAGTGGCTCGCCAGTGGTGAAACGGTACTGCGTAACTCTATGAAAGATTCTGGAATGGAAACTTCAGAATGTATACATGATGTATTTCAGTACCAGGACTCGGATACGGCCTGCTTTTTTAGAGATGATGGATTATCTGATCTTATCGGATTTCGTTATTCTGACTGGCACGCGGATGATGCAGTAGCGAATCTGGTATCTCATCTGGAATCAATTGCCGAAAAGTGTGCTGATAAGCCTGGTGCAATTGTCTCTATTATTCTGGATGGTGAGAATGCCTGGGAATATTATCCTGAAAACGGTTATCATTTTCTATCTGCTCTTTATGAAATGCTGGCACAGAATTCTGCAATCAAGCTTACAACTTATGGTGAATACCTTAAAACCCATAGTGAGCGAAGAGTGCTCAATAACATTGTTGCAGGAAGCTGGGTTTATGGCACATTTTCTACATGGATTGGTGAGAAAGATAAAAATCGTGCATGGGACATGCTAGTTGAAGCAAAACACGTTTACGATAATGTAATGTCAGAAGAAACACTATCTGATGATGAAATGCAGCAGGCGATGATGCAGTTGGCAACCTGTGAAAGTTCTGACTGGTTCTGGTGGTTTGGTGAGTATAACTCTGCCGAGTCAGTAAAAGCATTTGATGAGCAGTTCCGTTTGCATTTGAGTAATTTATACCAGATATTAAAGGTTGAGCCTCCTGAGTATCTGACCAGGGCGTTTTCATTTGGTACGGGACATCCAGCAATGGGAGGTGCAATGCTGCCTGGGCAGCATTCCTGATAGATGACGCCGATAAATTTGAATAATGGAATACACAAAGAACGTCGCGCCGGTGTTTTATTACACCCAACTTCGTTACCCGGTTATAGTGATAATGGTGATATAGGACATCAGGCATATCGCTTCATAGAATTTCTGCAATCTGCCGGTCTTAGAGTCTGGCAAATGCTACCACTGGGTGCGACGCATGATGACAAATCCCCTTACCAGTGCTTGTCGGCACATGCAGGGAATCCGTTACTAATCAGCCTGGACTGGCTTGAAGATCGTGGCTGGCTTGATAAATCAGCAATTAAACTTTCACACAATGATGACGGTTTTCGTAAAAGCTGTCTTAAACAGGCTGCCAGAAAATTTTATCAACTGAATGATAAACAGTGGTTGAGTAAATTAAAGCGCTACAGGGAAAAACACAGTAGCTGGATTGATGATTATGCACTGTTTGTTGCTTTAAAAAAAGAATATGAAAATAAGCCCTGGTATGAATGGCCAACTGAGGCACGTCATCGAGATGATTCAGTACTTGATGAAGTGAGAGTAAAGCAATCAGATAATATTCATCAGACGATATTCGAACAGTTTGTTTTTTTTACACAATGGACTGAAATTCGTAAATACGCTGCGAGTCATAATGTTGAGCTTTTTGGTGATATGCCAATATTTGTTGCCAGGGATAGTGCTGACGTCTGGGCGCAGAAAGAAAATTTTCTGATAGATCAGGATGGGAATATGAAGTTCATTGCTGGTGTTCCGCCCGATGCATTTTCTGATACTGGACAACGTTGGGGTAATCCTCTATATGACTGGGATTACATGCTTGGTAGTAAATTCAGCTGGTGGAAAGAGAGGTTTAGAACGCAACTGGAATTGTTTGATATTCTGCGGGTTGATCACTTTCGAGGTTTGCAGGCATGCTGGTATATACCTGAGGATGATGATACGGCAATAAATGGCGAATGGGTCAAAGTTCCAGGGCAGGAGTTATTAACCGAGCTATTTAATACATTTGATTACTTGCCACTTGTTGCTGAAGATCTTGGAGTTATTACCGATGAAGTTATCGCATTGAAAGATGAATTTAAACTACCTGGCATGAAAGTTTTGCAGTTTGCATTTGATGGAAATAACTCAAATCCACATTTGCCACATCAACATCACCCGGGTGATCTCGTCTATACGGGGACGCATGATAATGATACAACACTGGGCTGGATAATGAATAAAAATAATTATTCAGAGGAATATTTTTTACAATATACAGCTAGTGAGCATACGAAAGGTGAGCAGAATGTCATTCAAATGATTCGACTGGCTATGTCATCAGTATCGTTCCTGTGTATTATTCCCATGCAGGATCTAATGCTACTGGACTCTTCAGCAAGAATGAATGTGCCGGGCACATCAGAAGGGAACTGGTTATGGCGATTCGAATGGGATCAGTTAAACAAAAACGTTGTTGAAGTTATTACAAATTTTACAAAGTTGTACCAGAGGTAGCCTATGTCTACAAATAAGAAAGTATTATGTGCAGCAGATCTTCCATTGATGGATAAACTACCCACTGATGATAAGGCTCTGGCGGCAGAGTTCGAGCGCTACCTGACACGTCATCTCGGCAGGTTTATGGGTTGTATACCTATTTATCT
>JBFHVK010000067.1:0-11193 GCA_041589615.1 Gammaproteobacteria bacterium
CCAACCTTGCGGCCAGCGAACTCCAGTTCATTCTCGTTCAGATACAGATCGTCTCGTTGCCACCATCGGGTAGAGACAACACTGGTCATACGGCAATTTTTCTCAGCTGAATATACTGCTGGTAGGCAGGGTCTAGCTCATCAATGCCTTCGTTATAGCCGGTAATCCAGCCACGGCACTGTACTGAACCACAACTACAGGGGAACTGCCTGTAAAGCTTCTCTTCGGTCTCTGCATAATCCATATAGAGGTAATCGTATGCCTCTATAGGTCTTATTGCATGCACCGTTAGATCTTTCATGTTCAGCGAAACATTAGGCTCACAGGAATGCAGAAAATAACCTGAAAAATAGGTGTCATATAAATGCCTTACAGAATCAATCTGCAGACTATGCTGGCGAATATCATGAATAATATGCCCTGCCAGTTTTGCAACAAGCTCACCTTTTTCAAAGTTTCTGTAGCTAATCACACCCATTCCGGAATGACCATCTTTTAACACAACTTCAAAATCATCCTTACTGGGAAACAGTGGGTTATTACCAAAATGTTCTGGGTACATTCTTTATGTCACCTATCCAAAAAACCGATCGTTAGAATTAGTAATACAGATCGTTTAATCACGCTGTATATGCCATCCAGCTATGTGCTGAATTTTCGGATTTATACAATCGATTTTTTACATCCGCAATAAAGATTTTTAGATAGCCAGCGAAAATACGTCACACAGTCACAAGGCCGAATCACCCATATATAATGTATAAGCAGTTTCAGGATAAATCACTTGATTACCCCATATTTATGATATAAATCAATGACTTGATGCATGTAGAGGAATCAGGATAAAAAACAGCTGGAAGCTGATAAAATTGAAATTGCTGATCAGTTTTTTTTAAACTTGCGGACTTTTAGCCTCAATCAGGCGCAATAGATGCGGTCACTTTGAGCCATTTTTAAACAGGCATAGCATACAAACTTAAGCACCTGTTTCACCAGCGGTGAGTAGTGACTCAATAATAGGACAATAGTTTTCACTGCTTTCCTGTTTACATTCGTCAATCAGCTCACCGAGAATATCACTGAGCGCCTGCAGATCCTTAATCTGCCTGTTAATTTTTTCACGCCGCTGTTCAGCACGCTGCCTGACATCCATACAGCTACCACTGCTTAACTGCAGTAGCTCGGAGATTTCCTGCAAACTGAAACCAAGTTTCTGTGCCCGCTTAATAAATAGAAGTTGCTGCAACACTCGGGCGGGATATCGACGATAACCGCTGGCTGGCAATGCTGGCTGCTCGACCAGACCGATTCGATGATAGTAACGGATCGTTTCCACATTCACATCAGCAGCTCTGGCAAGCTGACCAATGCTTAATGTATCGTGCTGATTCTTTTTTGAAGACATTTCATATCTCCTCTTGACTCCGTACCTAAGTACGGAGTTTATGCTTCTCACATGTTTTTGCAACAGAATGAGATTTAGGAAATGTCAGTGATTAAACAATGTCTTGATAAAAGCGGTGTTTTTGGCACCATCATCGCCACACTGGGCTGCCCCGCCTGCTTCCCGGCAATAGGTGCTATAGCAGCGTCTCTGGGGCTTGGCTTTCTGGTCCAGTTTGAGGGCCTTTTCATCAATACCCTGCTGCCTCTATTTGTATTGCTTAGCCTTTTTAGCGTCGTTATATCATTTAGTCGGCATCGCAGCTTCATTCGACTACTCGCAGGTGCAACCGGCCCTATAGTAGTATTGCTGGTACTCTATCCATTATGGCAATACGACTGGAGCACCTACCTGTTTTATAGTGGACTACTACTCATGGTCAGTGTTGCCATATGGGATATTGCCTTACCGGCAACAGCGAATAACTGCTGCGATGACTCAACACTGGAGGTTACTGAGAAATGACAAGTATTATCAGCAAATCCACAATTACCTGCCCTGAATGCGGGCATAGCGAAACTGAAGTTATGCCTACCGATGCCTGCCAGTGGTATTACGAATGTAAAAACTGCAAGACGCTACTCAAGCCCCTTGCTGGTGACTGCTGTGTCTATTGTTCCTACGGTACCGTGCCCTGCCCCCCTGTTCAACTGGGTGACAATCAATGCTGTGACGACAAGTAAAAGGCTAGCTTAATAAGGCTAAGAGAATAATCGTTCCGCAGTCGAAACACTCATCGACAGGCTTATATTTCGTCACTGAAGTCGAAGTATTTGCCTGTCTTTCAAACTACCAGATCGGTCAGCCGGTAACTATAATTTGCAAATCCCGGTATTATTGAATGTGAAATAGTGGATCTGCTTATTCCATCAAATTTTGTACTCCAACAGCGCCTCAAGAACCCTGTAACGCTTCATAAGCTTCGGCATTTCCCCATAATATAATTGAACAGGTTATTTTAGAGCGTTATATTTCAAGCATAGACACAGCATATATCACCAATATCTAATGTGATGATTTCCTATATAAAAAAAGGGCAGCATGCTGTTTTTCATTCGATGAATCCAATAAAATAATACCCAGCTTACCCCTAGCATATTATTTGCAATATTCACCCGTCCTCACTGGAAACAATGATGATTCCAAGTTATCAGTTACTGCTAACACTCGGTGGAATCCTGCTATTTGGCCTGCTCACATCAGCCATTGGGAGGCACACTTTTCTACCACGCGCCACCCTGTTATTAATATTTGGGGTATTACTTGGCAATCAGGCACTATCTATCATTCCAGAAACATTTGTTGGCTGGTTTGAAATCATTGCCGATATGACGCTGGTCATGGTGGGCTTTCTTCTGGGTGGCAAACTCAACTTCAGATCAATGTCGAAGTCACTCGGCAGTGCATTATGGATTTCCATAGCTGCAGCACTTTTCAGTGCGATACTCGTTAGCCTTGTACTCATCGCGGCTGGTGTGAGTACTGAAATAGCGATCCTTCTCGGGTGCATTTCCTCCGCTACAGCCCCTGCAGCTATCCTTGACGTGGTCAGTGAATCGGAATACAAGGGACCCTTTTCAGATTTACTACTCTCCATCGTCGCACTCGATGACATATGGGCATTATTTCTATTTGCTGTGGGAGTTGCAATTGCTACATCCTGGAATGGCCAGGCAGATAGCTCAACACTTATGCTCGCAAGCCACGATATTGGTGGTGCATTAATTCTGGGATTAGCACTGGGGTTTCCGGCGGCATACCTAACCGGTCGCCTGAAACCCGGGCAACCCATTCTATCCGAGGCGCTGGGCCTGGTATTTATATGTGGTGGCCTTGCGATATGGCTGGATGTATCTTTCCTGATTGCATCAATGGTTGTTGGCGCTGTTGTTTCAAATTTTGCCAGACACCATGAATATGCGTTCCATGAAATCGAAGATATTGAATCACAGTTTATGGTGATCTTTTTTATTCTCGCGGGTGCCACCCTGGAACTTCACGCATTAGCCGGTATAGGCCTGATTGGGTCACTCTATATTGTTTCTCGTTCTGCCGGAAAAATTTTCGGTGCCATGCTGGGCAGTAAGTTAAGTCATTCTGATATCGTAACTCGTAACTGGATGGGTGTTGCAATATTACCCCAGGCAGGTGTTGCAATTGGTATGGCGCTTGTCGCAGCAAACTACTTTCCAGATTATCGACAAATACTTTTATCGGTGGTTATTAGCTCAACCATTTTTTTTGAAATCATTGGGCCGGTATTAACACGTATAGCATTACAGCGTGCAACCATCAGCACAACTTAAAAAGAAGACAGCTATGAATGAAAATCAGGAAATTCCTGTTGAAGCCTATCGCGCTATTCTGGATAACAACTGGCATAGTGCATACAGTATTATCTACCCACTGGCAATCCATGGAAATGCCAATGCAGAGCATTTTATGGGCTGGTTTTATGAACAGGGAATAGAAGTTGAACAGTCATATTTAAAAGCCTTTGAGTGGTGGCAACGATCTGCATCAAAAAATATTGCAGAGTCACAATGCGCGCTCGCCCAGCTGTATGAAAATGGATATGGCGTCGAACAGAGCGATATACAGGCATTTATCTGGTATAGCAAAGCAATCATGAATGATGACGAAGAGGCAGAATTACTGATTACGCCCTTATATACAAGAATGCATAAAAATGATGTAAAGGAAGCACGCAAGATTTTACAACAATCACAGAATTGACCTCATAACAACAGGAAGCGCTTAAATGGATGTCATTGAAAAACAGCTAGATTATTTAAACCAGACCATGAAAGACACAGCATCGGAAGCCAATTCTTTTCTACTGAAATATCACTTTGGTGGACTCATCGCAGTTATTACCCTGCTAAATGTTGACCTCGTACTGACTAAAGAAATTAAACTGCAAAATAATATTGATTACCTTTTGCTTGCTCTAGCTGCTTCCATGGCACTCATACTCAGCTACATTTACTTCAAGTTTGTTGTGCGACACTATATGCGTTTCAGCCAGTCACATCGCAAACTTAAATACAAGTACGAACTCACCCTGCATCAGGCACTGTGTAATGGAGAATATAAAGACTATCAGTATTATCTCGAACAGAGTGTCAGCGACACTGCTCTGCAAAAATCAGATGAAATAAAAAACCCGAAAGATAACGATTACGACTTCAAATATATTGCAGACTACCTTCTGAACCATCATCGGCTAAAATTTAGTCAGCTCACTGATAGAGATAATAGCTATCTTGGGATTGCGATGTCTGTGATAGTACTGACATTATCAATTCGCGCTATCTTTATGCTCACAGCCTGAATCGACTTATTTGTCCTGACTGCCAGGACTGGCCACTCAGGAACCACATGAAAACACTATCAGCAACAAGCTGAAACTAAAAACCGGGGCAGTTATATTGCTTAAGCCAGAAAAAAATACTACAGTAAAACGGTCAATGTGTATTTACAGCGTCTTCAAGCAGGCGCATGATATAACGACTGTCGAGCTGTACCATAATTCAATAACATAAATGAGGTTAGACGCATGATGATTTCCACACGTTTTTTTCAATTTTTAAGTATTGCACTGCTGGCAATGCCTTTCGGACTTCAGGCTGATTCCTGGAGCTGTCGTCACAATAATGATGTACGAGAAATTCATATTGTACGAGCCACATCAGAAGCAGTTCCCTGTAGTGTTGTATACAAGAAACTTACTGAAGGCGTTGAAGACCAGACGCTATGGACCGCAGAAAATGATGCTAATTACTGTGAAGACAAAGCGAAGGCTTTCGTAGAAAAACAGGTTGGCTGGGGCTGGACCTGCGTAGAAACCATTGCTGATAAAATGGAAGAAGAAGCGGCACCAGCAGAAGCTGATACTGCAGCACAGGATACTGCCAGCGAAGCCATGACCGAAGTAGCTACTGAAGCAGAAGCTGCTGCACCCGCAGCACAGTAATCACCTCACTTCTGTGACAAAAAAGCCATGGGTTATAGCAATATTGGCTAACAACCCGTGGCTTTACTTTTTGTGAAACAATAGCTGAAGTTTAGCCCGGCTCAGATCCGCTCCAGACTAACCAGTTTCTGCTGGCTATTAAAAGTGATTTCAAAGCGCCCCTGAACACCTTCATGTGTAATAAACCTGCGTAGTTCCGACGCTGGAAATTTCAGCGAACGCCCGTCATCGGTTTCCACACGAACAAATTTTGCCGCACCCATATAATAAGACTGGTACTGTTCTGCTGAGATATTCATTGAAAAACGCATACGCTGCATCAGCAATGGAGCCCCGTCTAATCCCGAAAGTTGGTGTACTGTAATGGCAGGTCTATTTTTTCAGACGCTTTCAGCATCGACATCACCTGCTGTAGATCATCACGCTTTTTACCCGTCACTCGCACCTGGTCACCCTGAATGGCTGCCTGCACTTTAAGCTTCATCTCCTTAACCATCTTTACAATCTTACGTGCCAGGTCGGTATCCACGCCCTGCCTCACCTTAATGCTCTGGTAGGCACGCCTGCCTCGAATTTCAACATCACCCTTGTCCAGGCAACGTGTATCGATACTCCTCTTTGCCAGCTTTGAGTAAATAATTGGTTCCATTTGCTGAATCTGAAATTCATTTTCCGCTTCAACTTTCATTACACTATCAACAAGTTCTATTTTTGCATCAGAGCCTTTGAAATCGAAACGGTTTCCCACTTCACGGTTTACCTGGTCAACTGCATTATGCAGCTCATGGTCGTCTACTTCAGATACCACATCAAATGATGGCATTTATTGCCTCCTGTTATACACTTTCATTTCGTATTATTTTAATAAGAAGTGACATGTATAGACAATTGATAATTACCGGGACACTATCGGCACTGCTGGCAGTTGCACTAGGTGCTTTCGCTGCACATGGCCTTAAACAGCATCTGGGTGAATATGAAATTCGCATCTGGCAAACTGCTGTCGATTACCAGATGTATCACTCACTCGGGCTGATACTCACGGGCCTGCTGGCACACTGCCTGTCAATCAACCTGAATAAACCGGGCTGGATTATGTTAGCCGGCATCATACTCTTTTCCGGCAGTCTATATGCACTCAGCCTTAGTGGAATCAGGTCCCTGGGCATGATCACTCCCCTTGGCGGACTATGTTTTATAATGTCCTGGCTGTGGCTATCGATAAGCCTGTACCGAAGCAGAGCAGATCAAAAGAACTGACTAAGCGTCTTTTTCAGCCTCATCATCGGGAGTCTGGGTTTTGCGGCCCTGCGAATATGACAGGATGCCGCGCATAATCTGTACTTCACGATGCGTGGGTCGCGCCTTACCAAACAGGCAGCGGATCTTGCGCATAATATGCTCAGGATTACGCTTGCCGAAAAAATTCATATTTGTGAGTGCTTCCAGGAAGTGCCCGTACATGCCTTCCAGCTGGTCTGCAGTTGCAGGGCTGTCTTTTTCATGCTGGGTAATTTCACCTTTTGCCTGTTTGGGCTCCGCTCCACCAAGACCACTCGCCATGAGAATTTCATAACACAGTACCTGCACAGCCTGCGCCAGATTGAGTGAGCTATAGGCCTTGCCGGTCGGAATATTCACCAGTGTCTGGCAAAGTTCCAGCTCCTCATTATGCAGGCCGGTACGTTCTCGCCCGAACACTAGCGCAACTTCATGCTGCTGGCTTTCCTGATAAAGCAGCTGTCCACACTCACGTGCGTCCACCTGAGGCCATTGTACCGAGCGTAGGCGTGCCGTGGTGCCACAAACCAGAGAGCAGCCTTCCAGTGCTTCTGCCAGGGTCTCAACCACCACTGCCTGCTGCAGGATATCCGACGCTGAAGAAGCTCTCTGCGAAGCCTCAAATGAAGGAAAGTCGAGTGGCGACACCAGGTATAACCGGTTAAGCCCCATGTTTTTCATGGCGCGAGCGGCGGCACCTACATTGCCGGGATGGTGTGTATTCACCAGTACGATACGGATATTGTTAAACATTCTGGACCTGGAATTCTAAAAAGCCGTAATGATACCGCTTCCTGAGCACATTTGGTGGAGAAATTAGGCGCTGTTTCTGATATGATCTGCGCCCTCTGATTTGCTGTGAAGACCTGCTGCTATGCACCCAATGTTAACTATCGCCACTCGAGCGGCACGCGCTGCCGGTGACATCATACTGCGTAATATCGACAAACTCGATCGCCTGAAAATAGAAGTGAAGGCCCAGAACGATTTTGTCACCCAGGTCGACCTGAAAGCTGAAGAAGTTATCATCGAAACCCTGCAGCAATCTTATCCGAAACACGGCATCATCGCTGAAGAGAATGGTCGCTTCAACGAAGACAGCGAATACCAGTGGATAATCGACCCTCTCGATGGCACCACAAATTTTCTTCACGGCTTCCCACAGTTTGCAGTATCCATAGGCCTGCAACTTAAAGGGCGCATGGAAATAGCCGTTGTCTTCGACCCGGTTAAAAACGAACTGTTTAGCGCCGCCCGAGGAGAGGGTGCCCAGCTGAATGGCCGCCGCCTGCGCACCACGCAGCAGAAAGGCCTTAAGGGTGCTTTACTAGGTACAGGATTTCCATTCAAGCATCCACAACACCTGGATACCTACCTCGCAACATTTAAAGCCGTACACCCCGATACCGCGGGCATTCGACGTGCTGGCTCTGCCGCGCTGGATCTTGCCTATGTAGCAGCGGGACGACTTGATGGTTTCTGGGAAATTGGCCTGAGTCCATGGGATATGGCTGCAGGTGTGTTACTGGTGCGTGAAGCCGGCGGCATTGTCACCGATTTCAGCGGTGATGGAAAATACCTGGAAACAGGCAATGTCATCGCCGCCGCCAGCAAGGTCTACCAGCCACTATATGAAGCAATTAAGCCTCACCTTACGGATGACCTGAAATAGGTCGGAAAGTTGGAAGCTTAGAGCTAAAAGCCTAGAACTAAAACCTTAGAGCCAAAGCACAAGAAAACGCGAATGAACGCGAATAAGCGCAAATGTAGGTGATGGTTTGTCACGCAGCTTGCATCACTCATCTTTCCTGCTTACATTTTAAAAGCATATTCAGAAGAATAAAAAAGCCTCAAACCAGCAGGGATGAGGCTTTTTGATAATGGATGAGAAAATTATTCTATGGAATATCTGAAACAAACCACTGAATGTCCATCACGCACATTCAGCAATCACGGCTGCTGAGACAAACTAGTTACCTGTTCACATTTGCGTAAATTTGCGTTCATTTGCGTTTTCTTGTGCTCTAAGCTTTTAGCTTTTAGCACTAAAGCTCAAAAACCTGCGCTCTACGCTCTGGCCTAGCTGTTCTGCTGAGCCCACTCATCGCGGGTGTATGCCTTGATACCAAGTGCATGTAGCTCGCCGGTCTGTATCAGGTGATTTACCGTCGCATATACCATTTTCTGTTCTGCCAGCATGGTTTTGCCTTCAAATGCATCGCTGATAACAGTGGCTTCAAGATTACAGCCTTCACCTGAAATTATCGCTTCTGCACCTTCTACACCTTCTTCAATGAGTTTTTTTACATCTTCCGGGGACATACCTGATCTCAAAATTACGTTACGGGCCGAGAATATTACACCGCTGGGGCATTATTTCAACCAGCCACCAACTGGGGGAATTCAGCTTATATCCGCTCAAACAGCGGCTATCCGTCTATAACTGAATGTTGCAATAGCAATTTAGACTGACGAGCTGATGCCAGTTGGTGTATTCTGCCCAGCTTTATCGCTGCCCATATGCCTGTAGACATCATGACACCCCTTTGTTGCCTTGCCTATTGCCGACCCGGTTTCGAAAAGGAAACCGCAGCCGAACTGATGCACCTGAGCCAGGTTGCTGGTATACAGGGCTATGTCAAGGCGAGCCAGGATACGGGTTATGTCTGCTTTTATCCTGCACCTCAACTGGCCATTGAACAGCTCAACACTGCACTGAGCTTTGATCGCATGATCTTTGCACGGCAATTAATCTTTGTAAGCGAGATCACTCAGCAACTGCCGGCTGACGACCGTATCACACCTCTTCTGGGATCCATCCAGGCCTTACAAACTCGCTTCAGTCAGGTACTGCTGGAAACACCAGATACCAATGATGGCAAACAGCTAAGCGGCTTCTGCAAGAAATTTTCAACACCGCTGATAAAGGCGATTGAAAAACAGCAACTGATCGACTCGAGCAGTCCATGGCGGCTACACCTGTTTTTTCTGAGCTCGAGTGAGGTATTCATAGGCCTTAGCCACCTTAAAAATAGTTCTCCTCATGCCATGGGGATAATGCGCCTGCGCATGCCAAAGGCAGCACCGAGCCGTTCTACCCTGAAGCTTGAGGAAGCCTTTAAAACCATGCTCAGTGAACGCGAGCAACAGACATACCTGTGTAATGGCATGACTGCCGTAGACCTCGGCGCCTGCCCTGGCGGATGGACATGGCAACTGGTGAATCGGGGCATCCGCGTTATCGCGATAGACAATGGCCCAATGGACCAGGCCTTAATGGATGGTGGGCTAGTGACGCATGTCAGGGCGGACGGCTTTACATACACACCACAGAAGACCGTCGACTGGCTGGTCTGCGATATGGTTGAACGCCCCATGCACATTGCCCGATTAATCAGCCGCTGGCTCACCGAAGGTCATTGTCGGCACGCTGTTTTCAACCTGAAGCTGCCCATGAAAAAACGCTATGACATGGTGATGGAGTGCAGGGAGTTTATTATGGATGAGTTACAACAGGTCAATGCCAGAGCAATATTCCGTATTCGGCAGCTATACCATGATCGTGAAGAAGTCACCTGCGTCATAATTCGGTTATGAACAGGCAGTTGATAGAGTATTAAGGCAAACTACATACTAATTACCAGGCTCAATCGCCAGAATCAGCAAAAGGCCATAAAGCAAACAACAATTTATTTAAAATGGATAGCATCCAGAAAGCCTGAAAAATTCACCTGATATCAATTACTTGTCGATAAATAACGAAAAAATGAGCCATAGCTCACAGCTCCCCCCTCAAATGTGTGATTTATTTAAATGTAAATAGCGGAATTATTAGCGCACAGGCTTCGCAGTTTCGAGGCATGTGTCGGGCTGCAATATATTAGCAAGTACTGCATTTCTTAATCAAAAACACTATAATCAGTCTAGCGTTAAATATGTTTAGTAAAGTACCACAAGGGAATGCGATGGAAGCCCCTTGAAAAAATGATCTACTCAAATAGGGATAGAGATATGTACGAAAACTTTTACGGATTCAAAGAAAAACCTTTCACCTTACTACCAGATCCTTCGTTTCTATACATGACGAAGGCACATAGCATGGCCCTGACTATGCTGGAATACAGCCTGAATAATGACTCCGCAGGAATATGCGTCATCAGCGGTGAAATAGGCTCTGGAAAAACCACCCTGATTCGCAGGCTACTGAACGATATGGACAATCGTTTCACCACAGGCCTGCTAACCAATACCCACAAACAGCATGACGAGCTACTCAAGTGGATTACCATGACGTTCGGACTGGATTACAAAATCGACGACAAGGTAGAGTTGTATGATCAGTTCGTCAAATTCTGCATAGAGCAATATTCGCATGGTAAGCGCGTCCTGGTCATCATAGATGAAGCACAGAACCTCTCCCAGCGTGCACTGGAAGAGTTACGCATGCTATCCAATATCAATGCAGATAAAAACCAGGTATTGCAACTCATTC
>JBFHVK010000068.1:0-11182 GCA_041589615.1 Gammaproteobacteria bacterium
ATACAGCCTTCAAGCTTGGTGCGAATCATACGCGCCAGGACAGGAGAAGCTCCGCCGGTAGATACGGCGATCTGTACCGGTGAACGGTCGATAATAGATGGCGTGATAAAACTACAGTGTTCGGGGTCATCCGCAATATTGACTGGGATTCGTTGTGCCTGGGCCAGTTCGTAAACACGCTGATTTACTTCCCTGACATCAGTTGCTGCAAATACCAGTACCGGATGTTCGATATCATTATCTTCGAACTCACGGTTAATATAGGTAAACTGACCTTGCAGCTCAGTTAACTCGCGCTCCAGCGCCGGCGACACAACCGTCACCTCAGCCTGGGCCTTAAGCAATAGCTTGACCTTACGGGCAGCCACTTCTCCGCCACCAACTACCAGGCAGGGTTTCTGTTTGATATCGAAAAACAGGGGTAGAAAATCCACTTGGAATCCTCAGGTTCAGGGTTGGCCAATTAAGCCTTAAACCGGTTCAGGTGATAAACCGGCTAAAGATTAAGCCAGTTAAAAGTTAACACAGTATAGTAGGGATCTTTGGACAACGGGTCTATATCCCATTAGCTAGAGCTAATATTATACGCCACAGGAGGTTCTACGGGTGTTTCGGCTCTGACCAGGCGCTTTTTTAGCCAATTATCCAGCCAGCAGGGCTTTTAGCTTACCCGCTCTATCCAGGTCAGCCATATCATCAAAGCCACCCACATGGACATCACCGATAAAGATCTGTGGCACAGTATTACGGCGGGTTTCCTTCTCCATTGCAGCCCATAATTTTCTATCACCACCCACATCAATTTTTTCGATATTCCTGACGCCATGCTTCGCCAGCAGGCGCTCTGCACGTTGGCAATAGGGGCAGGATCTGGTGCAATACATACGGACGTGAGCCATAGAATCCTCTGAAGATTTGCTGAAAAACGGCGATTCTATCAGGTAACTACAAAGCTTGCAGCTAGTGTTCCGACAACCAGGCTCCAGCCATCAACCAGCACAAACAGCATCAGTTTGAATGGCAGGGAAATAATGAGTGGTGACAGCATCATCATACCCATGGCCATGAGCACACTGGCCACCACCAGATCGATAATCAGGAAGGGTATAAATAGCATAAAGCCGATCTGGAAAGCCGTTTTTAGCTCTGATGTCAGGAATGATGGCATTAATACGGTCATCGGCACATCTTCCGGGCTTTCATAGGCTTCATGCCCTGCCAGACTGGCAAAAAGCTGCAAATCGGTTTCCCGGGTCTGCTCGATCATAAACTGGTGAAATGGTTTTTTGAGCCGGCTAATCGCCTCATCAGCACTGATCTGTTCAGCGATATATGGCTGGTAGGCATTTTCATAGGCCTGGCTAAATACAGGCGCCATGATGAACAGACTCAGGAAAAGTGACAGGCCGATAAGAATCTGGTTTGATGGGGTCTGTGCCGTACCTAATGCCTGACGCAAAATCGACAGCACTATAATAATACGCGTAAATGATGTCATGGTGAGCAGTAGCGCCGGTAGTACCGACAGCACTGTCATAAACATCAACACCTGTAATGAAATTGAATACTGTTTACCACCACCGCCTGTATCTTCTATAACCAGGGCGGGCAACCCCGGCTCGGCTAAAGCTGCACCACTAAAAAGCAGTAGAACAAGAACAGCTATGCCCTTCGATAATAGAAATGATGAAAAACTAACCCGGCTCATTAGCTTTCTCTATCTGTGAAGTCAAAGTATCACTAAAAGATTCATTCGCACGTGCAGTGGATTCACCCAGCACATGCAGGGTCTGAATTTGTCCGGGCGTTACACCCACGAGCAAACGGGTATTTTCAACTTCAATCAGAATTGCTTTTTCACGCGTCCCCAGGGACAGCCCACCAAGCACTTTCATCTCAACCAGGTTATTATTTGGCAAACGGCCATATTTTTTCAGCACCCATGCCAGCCCGAGTATCAACGCAATAACAACGACCAGCCCCATTGCCATATTCAGCACGTTCATAAAAGAAAAAGTATTCAGGGAAGTGGATGGTGCTATTTTTTCAGCTTCAGCAATGACATGCAGTGGCAACAACAAAAAAGTAATCGCCAGGAGAGAACGGATGGTGCTATGAAATCGTTTATTCATCTTCGAGTTAACAGCTTTACATACTCATTTAATATGCCTGATTATCAGGCCTCATAGAAACTGTATTATCTAAGTTTCTTCACGCGTTCCGCCGGACTAATAATATCTGTCAGACGAATACCGAATTTTTCATTCACTACAACTACTTCACCACGTGCTATCAAGGTACCATTAACCAGCACATCCATAGGCTCACCAGCGAGACGTTCGAGCTCAACAACCGAACCCTGGTTAAGTTGTAACAGATTACGGATGCTGATTTTTGTTCTACCTATTTCCATCGAAAGGTTAACAGGTATATCCAGAACAACATCAAGATTAACATCAGCACCCGGAACGCTATCATCTTTCAGTTCATCAAAAGCAGCTGACTCTGCCGCTTGTGCACCCGCCGCTTCAGATTCAGCCTGCTCATTAAGTGCATCTGCCCATGGGTCTTCTGCAGCTTCTGTATTTTCTTCATCACTCATGACATTACTCTCAGGGCCTAATCGCCTTCATCGGAAACAAAGTTTAACGACGAGCGTGATACCCGCTCATTAATTTTAATAGCCGCGTTACCTCGCGACACTCCCAGTGAACCTCTAAATAAAGGAATTTCTTCTGCCTCAATCACGACATCTTCCGGCATATCAAAAGGAATTACATCACCCACTTTTAACTGGTTGATATCGGACAGGTTCAATTCAATTTCAGTTAACTGGCTTCTTATTTCTATCTTTGATTCAAAAATCTCATCTCGTAATGACAGCCTCCAGCGATCATCTACTTCAGACACATCGGACTGCACACCGGCATCCAGAAGATCTCGAATAGGTTCTATCATTGAATAGGGCAAGGTGACATGCAGGTCGCCACCACCTCCCTCAAGATCAATTCTAAAAGTACTCACAACAACAACTTCAGTAGGGCTGACTATATTCGCCAGATGCGGATTAACCTCTGAAGACTGGTATTCCATGGTCAGGTTTTTAACGGGGCGCCACGCATCTTCCAGATCTTTAAAGATCTGTTCCAGCAGCATACTAATGACTCGCTGCTCGGTAGGCGTAAATTCACGACCTTCTATCTTGTTATAAAAACGCCCTTCTCCACCAAAGAAATTATCCACAACAATAAATACCAGCTTGGGATCTATTACAAATAAAGCGGTACCTTTTAGTGGATCAATCTTGATCATATTTAAACTGGTAGGCACATACAGACTATGCACATACTCAGCAAATTTCATCATCTGTACACCAGCAACTGCAATTTCTGCCTGGCGACGTAACATATTAAACATACTGACACGAAAATTTCTTGCGAAGCGTTCGTTTATCATTTCCAGCGTGGGCAAACGCCCACGCACAATACGCTCCTGTGAATTGAAGTCGAATGATCGCGCAGTGCCATCATTCATATCCTCAGCTTCAGTTTCGA
This sequence comes from Gammaproteobacteria bacterium, assembly GCA_041589615.1. Classification (GTDB taxonomy): domain Bacteria; phylum Pseudomonadota; class Gammaproteobacteria; order SZUA-229; family SZUA-229; genus SZUA-229. The sequence goes on from JBFHVK010000068.1 coordinate 3,555, forward strand.
TATCACCATCGTCTACCCCATGCAAAAGGGCATCAATTTCGTCCTGACTCAAAACATCTGCAGTTGCCATATTTTATCTTCTTATTGCATTACAAAACTGGTGAAATAAAGTGCTTCGATTGAATTCGGCTCATTGACACTCTTCAGTACATCCTGAATAGCAACAATGGCCTCCTGACTTAAAGCACGTTTACCTTCACGGGTGTTAATTTCGTGATACTGCTTCCCTCCCAGTAATAGCAGAAGCTCATTTCTGATTGCTGGCATATGAGCTTTCAGCGCTGCTTCAACTGTAGGGTCGTAGGTCATCACCTGGATATCTGCCTGCAGGAAGCTCACCTGCTCCTGGTTTTCGAAGTTAACAATAAACGCCGGATGCAGTGGAATGTAAACTGGCGTACCTCGTACCTTGGGCGCTTCTTCGCCTTCCCCGCCTTCTACCGCTCCTTCGATGGTTTCTGTATCAGCCTGCTCTGCTGGCTCATCATCTCCACTGAGCATAAAAACGGTAACGCCGACGGCAATACCGATAATCAATAGCAGACCATTGACCAAGAGGATGATTTTCATCATCCCTCCGCCGCTTTTACCTTCTTCTACTTCTACTTCTTGTTCTTCGTCAGCCATTCAGCTTCCCCTATGGTTAATTGCTTAAAAGCAAAGAACGTGCCGCTATTTCCAGACAGATCTAAAAATTAGCCTTGCAACATATTCTATTGCCAACGAGGTCTTTCAACCCTTTCAATAAGCATAGTATTAATTCATTAAATTTCAATAAGATAGAGACTTATCTCTGGTTATCACATGACACCATCACCACCTGGTACAAAACTCACAGGACCTGTGCAAAAGACGCACACGGTGCGGGTTATTAGTATAATAGACTGCAGCCGACGAACATTTGGCCGATAATAACAATACAACAACACTTACAGTGCTGATTCGCCAAAAAACTGTCACGGGCTTATTTTTACACCATGATTAATATACCACCGATTAAAACAACCAGCCCGGGCAGGACTGAACTACTGGCAGATGTAACCCAGACCTGGAAAGTCGGGCAGATCCTCAGTGCTACTACCGAACAGGGAGGTAAGCCCCAGTCGAATGTCCTTATCAGGCTGGGCAAACAGCTTCTACAGGCACAAACACCCGTCGCGCTGGAAAATGGCCAGGCGGTAAAACTACTGGTAAAAAGCACCGGAAATACACAACTGAACCAGCTTCCCCTGTTAACGATTATTGGCAGCGAAAATAAAGCGGAAAAGACTGATGGGCAGCTGGCTGCTACAAAACTACGTCAGTTTATTGCCGTACAACAGTCATTTAGTCTGTTACAACAATCAACTCAAACTATATTGCAGCAGAACAATATCAGGCAGCTCATGTCCAGCAGCCTGTTAAACAAACTAGATAACCTGCAGAAAAGCCAGCAACTAGTTTCGAATACACTGGATGGATCACAACTGAAGCAACACCTGCACAATAGCGGTCTTTTTCTGGAGAACAAACTTCTCACACACATTAAACAGGGAACGCAGCCAGCTAAAGCCGACAAAGTTCTATACAATGATGTCAAATTTCAGTTACTTGCCATCAAGGCCGAACTTACACCTTTGCTTTCTACTGCCACCACTGCAAAACCAGCTGAATTAACGACGCAGTCCCTGACCCAGCTAGTTGCCTATATCCAGCAATCGCAGCACTCACCACAACAACTGGTCGATAAACTGACTGCTCTACTACCTGTGACAAACCTTGGTCAGCTCACTCAGCTTATTGCCTCATCCAACTTACAGATCAGTGTTTCAGAAGAACTGAAACTACTCGCACAAACGCTATTGCAGTCTATACAGCAGCAACCCTCAGCACAGAAAGATTTACAACAACTGATACAGCAACTACGTTTCCGGCTTGCCGTCACTGAACTAAGCCAACAAGTTGAGAATTCAATTAATAAAATTACCAGTATGCAACTGCAGCCTCTCACACGTGAAAGCGACAGCCTGGTTTTACTTCTATTCAATCTTGTATTCAAGGATGCTCACGAGCAGTTTGATATTAACTTTCGTATCCAGCAGGAAGAGTCTCAGGGTGAAGATGATGATGAAAACTGGAAAGTCATGCTGACATTCAACTTCAAAACACTGGGTAAGGTTCAGTCAGAAATTCATTTGCTTAATGACAGAGTTTCAACTGTATTTCATACTGAACTGGATTCAACCGCCAGTAAAATACAGCCATTGTTACCCTTACTTAAAAATGGCCTGACAAATGCCGGACTGCAGGTTATTAGCCTGGATGTAAATACTCGCTTATCAGCAGAAAATTCTGTTGTGCATTCCAGTCACCACATACTGGATGAGAACGCATGAACGAACCAAAACCTGTTGCAGTAGCACTTCAATATGATGGTAAAAACACACCGACTGTAAATGCTCGTGGCATAGGTCCCGTAGCTGAGCAGATCATGCAGATTGCCATGGATCACGGAGTTCCACTCCAACAGGACAATGAACTGATTGAAATACTGGCACAGCTTGATGTAGGTGACGAAATTCCTGAAAATCTGTACCGTGCAGTAGCAGAAGTAATTGCATTTGCCTATATCTTAAGCGGCAAGTTCCCCGAAAACTGGAAATAAACAGAACAATTAGAAACCGCTAATAAGAATTTCCCTACACTCAACAACTTATAATACCGAAATTAATATCCACATAATTCTATTGTTATCAACCCTAAACAGACTCAACATCACATCCGCAGTAAAAAATATATTTTCAAGGAGAGAATAATGAAACTTTTTATCAGCGTTTGTCTGTTGTGTGTATCTGGATTTTCGTTTGCCGAGTGTCCATCCACTATGAGCGAGGAAAAACTTATCGAGTGCATAATGATTGAAGGATCAGGAGCCAACTATCAGGACTGGCTTTCGAAATTTAATAACCCCGACAACACCAGGGATAGTGTAGTAAGTGAAATAACTGGCGAGGACATTCGCAAAATAAAACCTGCTAGCGGAAGTAAATCTCAATAAACCAGGACTGCTGTGTTGATACACTGTATTAACACAGCAGCATATAAATAATACTATAAATTTTTAACCTGTGTTTACTACCCGTTCTTGAAAATCTAAATGTGCTTTCAAATCTACTTAATGAGCCTTTTTCACTTCTGATGGAGCCTTCATATCCAGATAGAATTTTTCGAATTCATCTTTAGGTAATGGTGGGGAAATAAGATAGCCCTGTACAATTTCACAACCATGAGACCTTAGGAATTCCAGTTGCTCTTCCGTCTCGACTCCTTCCGCAATAACTTTTAAGCGCATACTTTTTGCCATTGCCAGCACAGCTCTTGCTATCGCGCCATCATCCTTATAACCTTTTATATCCTGCACAAAAGATCGATCTATCTTTAAAATATCCAGAGGGAAACGATGCAGGTAACTGAGTGATGAATAACCTGTACCAAAATCATCCATTGATAGCTGCACACCCAACGATTTTAACTGATGCATTTTATTTATACTGCTTTCTGCATCCTGCATCGCTATTGTTTCGGTAATTTCCAGGTCAATACTCGAAGCTTCAACCTGGTAACGCTCTACCAGCTGCCTGATTTGTTCTACCAGATTAGCCTGGACAAACTGACGCGCAGAAAGATTCACACCCATGCTAAGATTATAACCTTTGTCATGCCAGTCTTTTATCTGCCGAAAGGCATGCTCAAGTACATATTGACCCAGTGGCTGTATAAGCCCTGTTTCTTCAGCCAGAGGTATAAAACGAATAGGTGGAATTAAGCCCTGCTGTTTATGATTCCAGCGAGCCAGTGCTTCTACTGCAATTATGCTTCGGCTTTTAACATCAATCTGCGGCTGATAATAAAGCTCAATTTCGTTATTATCCAGGGCATGCCGCAAATCAGCTTCCATGCGTAACCGGTCATCAACACGACGATTCATATCATGAGTATAAAAATGCTCCTGATCACCTCCCTGCGCTTTCGCGCGGCGCATGGCCGTATTTGCACACTGGATGAGACTACCTGCATTCAGATTATCTTCTGGATATATTGCAACACCAATACTCAATGAAATAAAAACTTTCTGGCCACCCAGATCAAATGCATTTTCTTTTAGTGACTGATGTAATGAAGATACAATCTTATTAATCTCATCCATTGATGTAGGACTTTCAAGAAGTAATGCAAACTCATTGCCACTAATGCGAGCAACAGTATCACCTTCAAAAACAAAGCTACTGAGAAATCCGGCGAAGGCAACAAGTAGCTCATTACCCATGTCATGCCCGAGACTCTCATTAATGATCTGGAAACGGTCTATGTCAAGCGTGATAACTGCAACCTGGTGAGCGGCATGCTCTGCCACTTTAATGGCATGCGTTAAGCGCTCCTTGAATAGTGTCTGGTTTGGAAGATCAGTAAGAAGATCGTGATAGGCCTGATGCAGGATCATATCTTCCGCCCGTTTCAGCGCAGTGATATCCTGAATGGTTCCCAGCACATAACTGGGCTTCCTGTCATCACCCATTATGACATCACACTGCTGGTATACATAACGTTCCTTATTATCGATACCCTGCATCCGATGCTCGATCACAAAACGTGTACCATGCTTTCGAGCATCTTCGAAAACATGTGTTACCCGGTCACGATCCTCAAATGGAACATACCTGATTAACTGCTCAAATGTCAGGTTTTGTGTTTTTTCTATTCCCAGCATTTCCTGCACACCGAACGGAATCGAAAACACATCAGTTTTAAGATTCCAGTCCCAGTACCCAAGCATGGCAACTTTAAGAGCATGGTCGACACGATGACGACTTTTTCTAAGCTCGAAATCCATCTCTCGTGATTTGAGAGCATATCGTACGCGTTGAGCAAACAGGCTCCAGTTAATTGGTTTAGTAATGAAGTCCGTAGCACCTGCATCAAACGCACGGTCAACCGAATTAACATCATCCAGACCGGTAAGCATAATAATGGGCACACTTCGTTCTGGATCCAGTTCTCGCATCGCCTGGCAGGTTTCAAAGCCGTTCATCACAGGCATAAGCACATCCAGCAAAACCATATCAGGATGATGATGACGAAACAGGTCTACGCCTTCGGCGCCGTTTACAGCCTCGATAACTTCATAGTTCTGCTTTTTCAATGCCTTGCAAAGCATGCTGCGAATCACAACATCATCATCAACTACCAGCAACAACGGTAGTTTATGCTCTGCAATATTAAGTGTGTTTAAACCTGACAACATTGACTGCCTTAGTTTGCGGCGAATCTGAGTGATTTATACAGTGTAGTTTAATTCGAGTACGATCTGTACAAACCTGTTAGTTCAGCCAGTTACAATATATTTTCTTCACATTCCTCGTGACAGGTCTTTCTTCAAATCTTCAATATCCTCAAGCCCAACTGCTATCCGAATAAGCCCATCAGCAATACCTGACTGTGCACGTTGTTCGTCTGTAAGACGACCATGAGTTGTTGTAGCCGGATGTGTAATCGTTGTTTTAGTATCACCAAGATTTGCTGTGATAGAGCAAATCTGTGTTGCATCGATTAATGCCCAGCCAGCATCTTTTCCACCTTTTAATTCAAAAGATAGTAAACCACCAAAATCTTTTTGCTGCTGCTTTGCCAGCTCATGCTGAGGATGAGATTCCAGCCCGGGATAATAAACTCTTTCAACCTGAGGCTGCTGCTCAAGCCAACGCGCAAGTTCAAGCGCATTGCGGCTATGCGCCTGCATGCGAATATCCAGAGTTTCAAGTCCCTTTAGAAAAACCCATGCATTAAATGCACTCATTGTCGGCCCAGCACTGCGTAAAAAACCATACACATCACCACCAACTACTTCTTCAGAACCCACAACAGCGCCACCCATGCAGCGTCCCTGCCCATCTATATATTTTGTCGCTGAATGGATAACAATATCAGCACCTAACTTGATGGGTTGCTGTAAGGCTGGCGTACAGAAACAGTTATCAACCGCTAGCAGACAATCATTCTGATGCGCTATATCTGCCAGGGCTTTTATATCAACCATCTCGGTCAGGGGATTTGATGGAGTTTCGAGAAACAGCAGTCGTGTATTTTTCTGTATAGCCTGTTGCCATGCATCCAGGTTAGACAGGTCAACGAAAGTAGTTTCGATGCCCAGCTTTGCCATATAGTTGGTAAACAATACCGTTGTTGTGCCGAATATACTGCGTGATGACACAATATGATCACCGGACTTAAGAATACCCAGGCAGGTAGAGAGTATTGCTGACATGCCTGAAGCTGTTGCTACACCACACTCTGCACCTTCCATACGCGCCAGGCGTTGTTCAAACGTTCTTACCGTCGGGTTGGTAAAGCGGGAATAGATATTCCCTGGCTGTTCACCAGAAAACCGGGCAGCAGCCTCGGCAGCGGAAGAGAATACAAAGCTGGAGGTCGGGAAGATAGGCTCGCTATGCTCCTGCTCATGGGTTCGACTTTGCCCGGCCCTTACAGCCTGGGTTGCGAATGCCCATTGTTCTTCCAGTTGATCGTAATCACTCATGTTTTTTATTCCTGTATTAATACTCGACAATCTTCATTAACATCATCGAATAATTCTATAATATCTTCGTTTTTCATGCGCACACAACCATGTGACGCCGGTTTTCCAATTTTGTCTTCTTCTGGTGTGCCATGTATATAGATATAGCGTTCGTAGCTATCCACACCTTCACCTGTATTGATACCGGGTTCTAGCCCCTTAAGCCAGAGAATGCGAGTGGTAATAATATCATCCGGCAGTTCGCTTCCAGATGACTGTAACTCACCCAGCACACCCAGCGGCTGCCTGCCAACAAAGACTTCATTAAGATGGCATCCTGCACCAATTTTTTGTGCGATACTATGTTCACCCAGCGGGGTTTTAAAACTACCATTTTCATTGCCTGCACCCAGGCTGGATGTCGACACTGGATAGTCCCTGATGATGGCGTTATTACTATCCATGCAATACAGCCGCTGTTTGCCTATATTAACAATGATATGACTGACTTTTGACATTGAAACCTGTATTTAAATTATCAAGACCAACCCATATGCTACCACGCATCTATTTATTTCTTATTACTCTGCTCATTCTAACACCGGGGCAAGCGAATGATATACAGGATATCCAGAACAGGCTCACAACTGTTGATGAAAGCTGTGCAAAGATATCTGCCAAACTGGCCAGCGTTAACCTGAAGGAATGTCTTTCACGTGAACTCACCGACTCCGGATTTCGCTCAACCAGAGACCAGACTCTGCTGATCAAGGAATATCCACCGCTGCCTGAACGCAGACAGCCTCAGGCAAAAATTCTCATGCTGGGAGGGATTCATGGTGATGAATACTCCTCTATTACCATCATGTTCAAGTGGATGCACATTCTGGACAATTATCATAGCGGACTGTTTCACTGGAAAATTGCTCCACTTGTAAATCCCGATGGGCTTTTACAGAAAAAGTCACAACGCATGAATGCGAATGGTGTCGACCTCAATCGAAATTTTCCAAACAATGGTGATGTAGATGCCAGCCTTGAGTACTGGAAAACCAGGGCCTATAGTGATCCACGA
>JBFHVK010000069.1:0-11157 GCA_041589615.1 Gammaproteobacteria bacterium
CATTCTGGGGTGCTCAGGTAATTATTTCACTGTTCGGTGCGTTACCTATTATTGGTGAGCCTCTGACGCTGTGGATTCGTGGTGACTATGTTATCTCTGATGCAACGTTGAACCGCTTCTTTGCACTGCACGTTATCGCATTACCACTGGTTCTGATAGGCCTGGTTGTGGCTCACATTATTGCGCTGCACGAAGTAGGTTCTAATAACCCTGAAGGTATTGAAATCAAGAAGAACAAGAATGAGAACGGTATCCCTCTGGATGGCATTCCATTCCACCCTTACTATTCTGTTAAAGATATTGTGGGCGTGATTGTGTTCCTGATCTTCTTTAGCCTGGTACTGTTCTTCGCTCCAGAAGGCGGCGGTTACCTGCTTGAGCATGCTAACTTCATACCTTCTGATCCTTTGAAGACACCAGAGCATATTGCTCCCGTCTGGTACTTCACACCGTTCTATGCAATCTTACGTGCGGTTCCTGATAAGCTGGGTGGTGTTATTGCAATGGGTGCAGCGATCGTTGTGCTGTTCCTGCTGCCATGGATCGATCAGTGTAAGGTGAAATCAATTCGTTACCGTGGTACAAGCTTCAAGGTGCTGCTGGTTGCTTTTGTTATTTCATTCATTGCGCTGGGTATTCTGGGTATTCTGCCAGCGGGTCCGGTTGAAACCTTACTAGCTCAGATCTTTAGTTTAATTTACTTTGGTTTCTTTATTGCCCTGTACTTTACATCTAAGAATGAGAAAACCAAGCCTGTACCAGAGAGGATTACAAAATGAGAAGTTTATTAAGCGTAATTCTTTTAAGTGTTTCTGGCCTTGTAATGGCTGCTGGCGGTGGTGTCCCTCTGGATACTGCGCCTGTTGACCTGAACGATAAAGAGTCATTAAAGCGCGGTGCGGAAACATTTGTTAACAACTGTTTAAGCTGTCATGCAGCTGACTACATGCGTTATAACCGTATTGGTAGAGACCTTGGCTGGACTGATGTCGAAGTAAGCGAAAAATTAATCTCAACCCGTGGCGCCGATGGCGAGAAAACCAAAGTAGGTGAGTTAATGAAAATTGCTATGACTGAGGATTATGCCAAGCAGGCGTTTGGTACCAAGATCCCCGGTTTAACGGTAATTGCTCGTTCACGTGGAGCTGACTGGTTATATACCTACCTACGTACATTCTACCTGGATGATTCACGCCCTACAGGTATGAACAACCGGGTATTTGCTGACGTAGGTATGCCTCATGTACTGTGGGAAAAACAGGGCTTACAAAAAGCTGTTTTCCGTACGGAAATGGGCGCAGACGGTAACGAAAAGCATATCTTCGAGAAGATGGAAATGGTCCAGGCCGGCTCTATGACTCCTGAAGAGTATGATGCGTACGTTGGGGATCTCGTAAACTTTATGGTTTACATGGGTGAGCCAATGCAGGTTGAACGTAAGAGCCTTGGTATCAAGGTGATTGTATTCCTGATTATCTTCGCAGTGATTGCATATCTGCTGAAGAAGGAATACTGGAAAGACGTTCACTAAATAGTCGACGTTACTGAATCGCCAGTCCGAAGTCGGAAGCATTATTAGGTTTCTGATATTTGGCTGGCGATTTTTAACTTTTGACTAAGATTTTTTTGATTTGAGGCAAACATATTATGGCGTCAACGACTCTCGCCAATCGCAGATCAGTTATGAATTTGTTCACTTCGCCGACCTGTCCTTACTGCCATCTCGCACGAATTGTGCTGGCAGAAAAAGATATTACGTTTGAAGCAATCGAAGTTGATGTGCACACGCCACCGGAAGATTTATCCGAGCTGAATCCATACAACACGGTACCCACCTTAATTGATCGTGATTTAGTTCTGTATGATTCACGTGTGATTGTGGAATATCTGGATGAGCGATTCCCGCATCCACCATTAATGCCAGTTGATCCTGTGTCACGTGCAAAAACCCGCCTGGCTTTACACCGTGTAGAGAAAGACTGGTACCCATTGATGCATGACATTATGCACAAGGGTGAAAAGACTGCAGCCAAGGCACGTAAAATGTTACGTGAAAGTATCGTTTCAGCAAATGAATTATTTGAAGTGATGCCATTCTTCCTGAGTGAAGAATTTAGCCTGGTCGATGCTACGATCGCGCCGATTCTGTGGCGACTACCTGTGCTGGGTATTGAGCTACCAGCAGAAGCGAAAGCGGTTACTAATTACGCGACACGCATTTTTGCACGAGATGCTTTCCAGTTAAGCCTGACGGAAGCTGAAAGGGAAATGCGCCTCTAAGTCGGCTATGCTCTGTAGTAAGGAGCCGTTAGAGCACATGTTATGACATCCAGTCGTCCATATTTAATTCGAGCCCTGTATCAGTGGATCGTTGATAATGGTGTAACACCGTACATACTGGTGGATGCACTGGTGGATGGCGTGGATGTTCCCCCGCAATATATTCAGGATAATAAAATTGTCCTGAATATAGCGCCGATGGCAGTACAGGGGCTAACGCTAGGTGATGACATTATCAGCTTTAGTGCTCGATTTAGTGGTCAGTCGGTGAATCTGGTTGTGCCAACCGAAGCGGTAATGGCTATTTATGCCAGGGAAAATGGCCAGGGGATGATGTTTAATGAGGAGCCGGGGTCGTCTGGTCCACCTGATGGTTCAGGTCCGGATGATGATAAACCTAAACCCTCATTGAGAGTGGTTAAGTAACAGCCTCCGGCTGGAGAACTGCTAATCGTCTATATCGGGAAGTGTCTTTCCCGGATTCAAAATATTATTTTTATCAAATACTTTTTTAATCTGGTGCATCAGGCTGATTTCAGTTTGCCCCAGCTCTTTGTAAATAAAATCTCTTTTTTCCAGGCCGACGCCGTGTTCACCAGACAGTGTTCCGTTTAATTTCAGGACCAGGTTGAATACTGCATCCAGGCACTCGGCTGCTGCCTGCATTTCTTGTGAGTCATCAGGGTTTACCAGCAGGTTGACATGTATATTGCCATTACCGGCATGGCCAAAATTGACTATCTTTATAGCATGTTGCCTGCTCAGTTGATCAAGACCATTTATGAGTTCAGGAATGTGTGAAACGGGTACCACAACATCTTCGTTTATTTTTTTGGGGGCAATTTTTCTCAGGCAGGGTGAGAGCGCCTTTCGGGTTTGCCATAGTGCCTGTGCCTCTTTATGGCTGGCAGCTACTTCTGTATCAATGTGTCCTTCAATTTTAGTGGCAGCAACAATAATGTCAGTGTCATGTTGAATAGTTTGCTGATTACCATCAACTTCAATCATTAACATGGCTGCTGCATCTTGCGGAAGCTTTGCATCTGAGAAATCTCGCACCATGTCCAGCGCGTTTTTGTCCATGAACTCCAGGGCGCATGGTATTACTGGTTGTGACATAATTTTTGACACAGCACGAGCAGCCGAATCAATGCTAGTGTAACTGGCTTTAAGTGTGTATTTGGTTTCGGGCTTAGGCAGCAGCTTTAGTGTTGCCTGGGTAATGAGTGCGAGGTTGCCTTCAGAACCGATAATGAGACGTGTAAGGTCATATCCGATAACGCCCTTAGTGGTATGTACGCCACACTTTATAAGTTCACCATTTCCGGTGATGGCGGTTAGGCCCAGTGTGTTCTCCCTGCAGCTACCATATTTAACTGCACGAGGGCCGGCTGAGTTATAGGCGAGATTACCACCGACTGTACAGAAAGCGGCACTGGTCGGGTCTGGTGCCCAGAAAAAACCATATTCAGCTGCACAGTCCTGGACTTCCTGGTTGGTAACGCCCGGCTGCACATCGATGCTTCGGTTGTCCGGATCAATTTTCAGGATCTTGTTCATGCGTTCGAAGGAAACCACCAGTGCATTATCCAGTGGAACAGTAGCACCTGTTGTGCCGGTTCCTCGTCCTCGTGCAATCAAAGGGATGTTGTGCTGATTACAGGCAACTACAATCTGCTGAACCTGCTCTTCAGTTTTTGGCAATATCACAGCAACGGGTAATGCCTGGCGTCGACTATTGTCAAAGCTGTATGCCAGACACTCGGTTGGGTCGGTGAGCAGATCCTGCGATGCAACAATTTTTCGTAGTTGCTGGATGAACGTGTTTTTCATTAACTGATTATAATGTAAAGCTACCTGGTAGATTGAAAATAAACAGGCTTAACCGCCTATGAGCTGTGAATCTACCAGATCTCCCAGACAGTGAATGATTAGCAGGTGTGTTTCCTGTATGCGTAAGGGTGAGTCTGAATCGACGCGAATCTCTACATCGTCAAGATTAAGTCGAGCGCTAACTTCTCCGCCACTCTGGCCGGTGAGTGCAATAACTTTCATATTGCGCTCATGGGCAGTTGTTACTGCGCTAACAAGATTGCCTGAATTACCACTGGTGGTAATGAGGAAGAGTATATCTTCAGCCTGTCCGAGTGCGGCAACCTGACGAGAAAATATCTGGTCATAACTGTAATCATTGGCGATTGATGTGAGAATCGATGTGTCAGTTGATAGTGCGATCGCGGGTAGTCCCGGGCGTTCCATTTGAAATCGATTTAGCATCTTGGAAGATAGTAGCTGTGCCTCGCCTGCAGAGCCTCCATTGCCACAGCTTAGAATTTTTCCACCCGAAAGCAAACTCTGTGTCATCAGTTGAGAGGCGAGTGTAATTGAGTTATGTGCTTTCTCGAGAGTACGTTGTTTGGTTGAAATGCTTTCGTTAAAATTATTTTCAATGATTTGACTAAGGTTCATAAAAACTACTTCAGAATGCGTTCTGGATCCACTCGATGTTCAGGTTGGCTTCTTCGCCGGTTATTGCCACTACATCAAATCTTGCATTGAATTCGCGGCCCCTGGTTTGCATGTAATATAATGCTGTTTTCTGTATTTTATTTTGTTTCTGTACGGTGACGCTCGCTGCGGCACCGCCAAAATCCATGTTTTTACGATAGCGCACTTCTATAAATACCAGTGCGTCGCTGTGTTGCATTATCAGGTCTATTTCACCATAACGGCTGTTAAAATTCTTTTCGATAAAAACCAGCCCTTGCTGTTTCAGGTGCTGTTCGGCTAACTGCTCTGCAGCACGACCTTTACTGGATCGTGTGCTGGGTAGTCTGAGTTTCATCTAGAGCGAAGTTTATCGGCATATTGCTTATATCGATAAGTTTTGGGATGCCCCTGTCAAACTGTGCCCAGAGTAATTCCCTGTGAATTCGATTGTACTGGTCAAGATAAAGATTTCCAGTCTGCCCTGAGAAGCGTTCGTAAGGTTTGCCCTGCAAGCGACCAATGAATGGAATCATATTATAGGCATCTACGCCCAGTGCAAAAAAACGTGTGTAACGTTGCTGCTCAGGCCAGTAATTAATCAGTGACTGCTTGAACTTGTCAGGTGCATTAAGTATCCAGGGCATGTCGCAGAAATTCAGCTCATCAATATCCCTGTCTGCCTGTTTGTTTAACTGGCCGGTAAATGCGTGGGATGTGGCATAAACAGGGATTTCACCTGCATAGTGAAACTTGAACTGGGGCTTTAGCTGGCGAGCATCTTTTGGTGTCGCTGCCATAAAGATCATATCCACATCCTGGCGTCGGTATGGTGTGAACTTCATACGCATGCGCATCGTATTCTGGATGCTGTTATAGCGGCTATAACTATGCTGTATATTCAGCATGTTCTGTATAGGGCGCTTGAAATCATTGTTATTAGGAGTGTAGCTTTGAACGCTGATAACTTTCCCCCCCAGCTCTTCGAAGCGCTGTTGAAAAGCCTGTCGAAGGCGTTCACCCCAGTCACCTTCGGGGACCAGTATGGCTGCATGTGTACGTCCCTGCCTGAAGGCCATTTCAGCAGACTGATGAGCCTCGTCTTCTGGCAATAGACCAAACTGGTAGAGGTGCTCGCTGGCCTCGGCCTGGCTGCTGGCGTAATTGAGGGTTAGTGTGGGGACTTCCATCTGAGAGCTTCGAGCAAGAATATCTACGGCAGACTTGAGGAACGGCCCAATAATAAAGTCGGCGCCCATATCGACAGCCTGCTTATGATAATTCCAGATAGCTGACTGATTGTCACTGGTATCGATAAAGCTGATGCGAGGCTTGAAGCTACTATCAGGGTGCAGGTAATAGGATGACATAATGCCGTCGCGTATTGCACTGGCGACCTGCGCATAACGGCCATTTAGTGGCAGTAGTACCGCGATATGAGAGGGCTGTTCTAACAGTTCAACCTGTTTGTAACCCAGGTCACGTATAAAAGCATCAGCTGCAGGGTGTTTCGGGTATTCCTTACGCCAGCGATAAATGCCATCCTGCAGGTTTTGCCAGTCAATCTGTGCATCTTTGGCTATTTTGGCAAGCTCTATCCAGCCCAGGAAATCCTTGTTCAAAGGCGCATTAGCAGCCTGCTGCAGGCTGGTTTTTGGTAGTAGTGAGAGAGACTCCCAGATCGCCTGATGATTTAACTCTAGGTCGAATGATTCACTTAGAAGCTGGTCAAGTTGTACACGGGTTTTTGCAGATTCAAAGGGGTAGCCGGCATCCAGGAAAGCCTGGGCACGAAGTCGCATCAGTCGAATCTGTTGTGTGTCCTGCAGGATCAGGCTCATGCTGAGTCGTTTGAGCGCTTCTCTCGGCTGTCCCTGGCTGAGTTCGATTTCAGCCATGAGTAGCTGTATTTCAATACTCTGCTCGCGTTCGATGATTTGCGTATTAATCAGTCCCAGCTGGGTTAATGCGGATGTGTAATCGCCCTGGTAAACCAGTATCTGTGCGGCCTTGAGTAAAAAACCATTGCGTACGGCCCCCACAGACTGGTTGGCCTGTTCGATATAGGGTTCTGCAGATTCGGTAGCAATGCTCGGTGTATCAGTTGTTTCAGCTGTAAATGCCGATGAGTCCCGTACGCTTACATCTTTTGGGGCGCAGCCGAAAAAGCTCAGTGAAATAAGTAGTGTGGCGGTCAGTCGTAAGTGTAATGTCATTATATGAGTTGCTAACTGGTGTTATGATTGCGTTATTGTGTAATCTGCACTTGCAGCCTGAAAAGCAGCGTTTGTCTGTCTGCCATTTTCGATCATTATAAAGGGATTGAAAATGAATAACCTATATTTCTATTTCTGGTTTGTGATCGGGGCTTCATTATTATGAGTGAAGCGATCGGTTCGCTAGAGTATCTTGTCTGGAGCCACAACTGTCAATGAAACAGGGCACACTTTATGTTGTCGCAACACCTATTGGTAATCTCGGGGATATCAGTCGGCGTGCTATAGAAATTTTACAGAAGGTCGAGTTAATTGCGGCTGAAGACACACGCCATAGCAAAAGCCTGTTAATGCAATATTCTATCGATACACCGATGCAGGCCTGCCATGAACATAATGAGCAGCAACTGGCACCAGCGTTGATAGAGAAGCTGCTGTCTGGGCAGGATATTGCGCTGATATCTGATGCAGGCACGCCACTGATGAGTGACCCGGGTTATCGTCTGGTGAGAGCAGCACAGGATGCGGGTATTGCTGTCAGTCCTGTGCCGGGAGCCTGTGCAGCCATTGCTGCCCTCTCGGTGAGTGGCTTGCCAACGGATCGTTTCCTGTTTGTTGGATTTCCACCACATAAACAGTCTGCTCGCCAGCGATTTTACGAACAGCTGCAACGCCATGCCGAGACGCTGGTTTTTTATGAGTCTAGCCATCGAATTCAGGATTCGCTGGATGATATGTGCTCGGTGTTCGGAGAGTTACGTGAGGTTGTGATGGCAAGAGAGCTGACCAAGACCTTTGAAACCGTCAGGCGAAGCACTCTGCCAGAGCTTTGTGACTGGGTGAAAAGTGACCATAATCAGCAGAAGGGTGAATTTGTAATATTATTGCAGGGGGCGCAGCTTCAACAGGATGCACAGGAAGTGGATTTAGAGCAGGTTTTAAAGCCATTACTGGAAGAGTTAAGTGTAAAACAGGCAAGCCATCTGGCAGCAAAAATCACGGGTCAGAAAAAGAACAGGGTATATAAAATCGCCCTCGAGATGAGTGATAAGTGATTGTTTATTAAGGTATTAATGTAATCTCAATAGGCGCGTCATGACACTGTTGTCGGTAAATCTTGCATTTGGTGTTTGTTTCTAAGTGTCTGATAAATCTCCAGTTATGCAAATCATCGAAAAAAGTGCTGAAATAGCAAAAAAACACTGTCGATCAATTTTACACAAGCTAAAATCCTGCTACAGTTATATTTATAAGTGAATTTGTAACCTGTTGTTTATAGGGACAATATATAAATGGGTACGGGCTGTGCAAATACGTATAGATAAAGCTTACAGACGTGGTATGTAGTGCGCAATATGTCCAATCGGTGATGGCCGATAAATTTGAACTGTAAGACATCTATACTAAATGAAAAAAGACTGTGTAAGAGTTGCCCAGGGTGGTCATTAAGATCAGGTAGGGCGCGTTATAATTTTCATTGGTGGAGTTCAAGATGGGACCATTACACGTAGTATATGAAGACTTTAGTTCCTGCTGTGATGACTTTGTCGAAGGGGTGTCGCTTCTAAAAGATCGTGCTATGCCAAAGGCAGTGAGTCATTTCCAGAAGGCATATGAATCTGTTGGACGTGCGGATGTATACCATAACAAGTATGCCTCATACTGTGGACTGGCTAAGGTGCTTTCCGGGGACTCAACAGGTCTTGGAATGTGCAGACATGCTGCAAAAAATGAATTACATGATGGCGATGTTTATCTTAACCTGGCGAGAGCTGAGTGGTTTTATGAAAATCGTAAGGCGGCAGTCATTGCGCTGAAAAAAGGTTTACAAATTGATAATCGCCATCCTGGGCTGAGACAGATGCGTGAGCAACTGGGGATAAGACAACGAAGTGCGCTGCCATTCCTGCCTCGCAGTCATCCATTAAATCATGCCCTGGGTAAGCTGTTACGCATACAATAATAATAAAAATATCAGTGCGCAGCATGAGAAAGCTTGCAGCATAAAACGAGTATTAGCGTGGTTGGCCACAGGTGTTTCATCTGTGGCTTTTTTTTGGGAAATTTTCAGTAAATATCAAGACGTTGTTTATCAGGGATATAGCAATGAATATTCATCAGGTTACTTTCAGTGATTACAGTCAATGTAGTCCTCATTTCATTAATGGCGTTGAATTTCTAAAGCGTGGCATGCTCGCACAGGCGGCTCACTGTTTTGAGCTGGCTTACGAGCAGGTTAAATACAGCGATACCTACTACAGTAAATATGCGTCATTCTGCGGATATACGCGGATGTTAAGTGGCGACAGGGGAGGCCTTTCCTTGTGCAGGGAGGTGGCTCGTAACGAGCTTCATGATGCTGATGTATTTTTTAATCTGGCAAGACTGGAATGGCGATTAAATGATCGTAAACGAGCTGTCGAGGCCTTGACAAATGGCTTTGAAGTGGACGATGCTCACCAGGGTTTACAACAGCTGAAACTACAGCTTGGGTTCAGGCGCAAGAAGCCAATTGCGTTTCTACCCAGAGATAATGTGCTTAATAACAGGATCGGTCGGTTGTTTCGTCGTTAGGTTCCGGTTCGCTGAGCCAGGCAAACAGGCGCCTGGTATTACATGGAGTTAATCTATCCAGGACAGGGAGGTTGGTATGTCTTGTATCAAGGCAGTCTATACCGATGTTGAGCAGTGTTGTGAGATGTTTCTGAAGGGTATTGAGTTACTGGATCAGTGTCAGGTTGAGGCCTCGATAGACTATTTTGGCAGGGCTATGCGGTCAACCACAGAGGGTGAGCGCTATTTTTACAAGTGTCAGTCCTACCATGCGCTGGCCAGTCTGTTGAGTGGATGCCCCGGGGCGCTCGAAGTGTGCAGGAGTGCTGCTGTGCATTATCCATTTGATGGCGATATCTGCATGAACAGGGCGCGAGCAGAAATATTCGTCGCAAATCGTGTGAAAGCGCTGCAGAGTATAGAAACTGGCCTGCGCTTTTCACATCGGCATCGAGGTTTGCTTGAATTGCGAAAGCGTATGGGAGTCAGGTCGCGCAAGCCGTTACCCGTGCTTTCGAGAAGTCACCTGTTAAACCGCGCTCTGGGTAAGATGTTGCGACAGAAAAAATAGTCAGCCTGGTTTTTTTTCTGTTATAGTCTGCCTCGAAGCTGGCCGGGCAATCGCTGTGTTTATCCTTCGGATAACAGAGAGGAAAGTCCGGGCTCCACAGGGCAGGGTGCCAGGTAACGCCTGGGGGGTGTGAACCCACGGCAAGTGCAACAGAAAGAATACCGCCTCGTAAGAGGTAAGGGTGAAATGGTGCGGTAAGAGCGCACCGCGCGGCTGGTAACAGTCACGGCAAGGTAAACCCCACCCGGAGCAAGACCAAATAGAGAAGCTGAGGCGTGGCCCGCGCTGCTTCTGGGTAGGTTGCTTGAAGTGCGTAGTAATATGCATTCTAGATGAATGATTGCCACAGTTTCGGCTGTACAGAACCCGGCTTACAGGCCAGCTTCCTTTTTCTTTTCCGGGATAACTCATATCCCTAATTACCCTCAAACTTAAAGTGATTTCTTAGCTTATTCTCATAAGTCATTGAGTTCTATTTTTTTATCCCGTCTGTCGCTATAAAAAATCTGTGAAACAGCTCTAAGTTGTTGTCATATAAGGGAAAAATTCATTAATTATTGTCTGATTTTTCTTGACAGTGGTGGTGCGTGGTACCTATAGTTCGGTTATGTGGGGAAATGTGGGTAAGTGTGGGTAAAAATGCATTTCCTGAAATAATAACTGCCGGCTGCACCGGGCGACTAACGGTCAAAAAGTCCAAACATAAAAATAATGATATTCAGAGGCATTAACAATCTAACGCTGGATGCAAAAGGTCGCATGGCCATTCCATCCCGTTACCGTGACAGGCTCATGGAGTCCTGTGGTGGCCGATTGATTGTTACTGTCGATAGAGATCGTTGTCTGCTGGTTTATCCCCAGCACGAATGGGAAATCATTGAAGCGCAACTGGCCGGTCTTCCAAGCCTGAATAAGCAGTCTCGATTATTGCAGCGTCTGCTAATTGGTCATGCGACAGAAGTAGAGCTCGATAGTCAGGGACGGATCCTGTTACCAACCATGCTGCGTGACTATGCCACTCTGGATAAGCGTTGCGTGTTAATCGGCCAG
>JBFHVK010000070.1:0-11138 GCA_041589615.1 Gammaproteobacteria bacterium
CGGCCAGCAAACGATTTTCCAATAACTTTTAATGAGACTTCACCATTCTGTGGAATATCATCCGAATTAATCGCATATCCATCCATTGCTGAATTAATGAAAGGAGGCACATTCATTGGTGAGGTGACATCTTCCGCGAGAATGTGTCCTGCCGCTTCACGGATGGTGACATTGCGTTTGCCACGAATAGGCCTGATGCTTTGCTGTATACGCTGCAGTGCCTGCTCGAAACTCAGCGAGTTAGGATCAAATTCGTCATTACATGAGGGCTGTTTTGTTAGCATAACTATTCTTCTGTTGTGTCTGTCTGTTGTTTAAATTCAATTACAAAGTCTGCAATTGACTGAATATCGTTGATGTCGAGTTGAGGTAATGAAGTATCAGTAAAGGGCCTGTCTGAACTTCGATCATGGGCAATTGCGATAATATTTTTATCCTCGGCATACATCAGGGGCTTTCCTGTGGCCTCACGATGCAGTTCAATTTTAGCAAATGGCCATTGTTTAAAACCTTCTACCAGTACCATATCTACACTGTTGGGCGGAATATGGCTGAGTAATTCCTGTAGTTCGGGTTCTTTCTCTTGCTCATTATCGATCATAATGACGGTACGTTTGCTAGAGCTGATAAGCATGGGGGCAGCGCCAGCCTTGCGTAACTCGTAACTGTCCTTGCCAGGTTTGTCGACATCAAAATTGTG
The DNA here is from genome assembly GCA_041589615.1 of Gammaproteobacteria bacterium. Taxonomy (GTDB): domain Bacteria; phylum Pseudomonadota; class Gammaproteobacteria; order SZUA-229; family SZUA-229; genus SZUA-229. The sequence continues at coordinate 701 of JBFHVK010000070.1, forward strand.
ATGGGCATGTTTAACCACTGCAACACGTAAGCCACGATTTTTTAGCTCGGGTATGAGTTTTTTTAGCAGAGTGGTTTTGCCGGTGCCACTAAAGGCCGCAAAACCCAGCAGTGGTTTTTTATACTGAATTACATTGCTATCAGTCATCTTGCATATCATCCGCACGGTTAAAATTTTTAAAGGCATTTTTCTGTGATGAAAAATCGCAGATAGCCGGATCTAGCAACTGCATAAAATCATGAACCTTGCGACGCCCCTGTTGTAAAAAATCGCTGAGTACAAGCTTATGTTTACAGCTCAGCAGGCAGAACAGGGGTTGTAGTCGTTCACCATCATGACAGATAGCCGCGCTTCTGTTTTGTTTCTGCATACACGACCAGAGCGTATGTAGTAAATTGTCCGGCGGCGAAGGGGAGTCGCAGGGAACACATAATATATAGTCTGTGTCACATTGTTGCATGGCACTTAAAATACCGACCAGAGGCCCCTGGTAATCTGCAATCTGGTCTTCAATAACGAGTTTTGCATACTGGCTGTACTGTGCAATATTCCGGTTTGCACTGATGAAAGTCTCGCTGGCGGTTATTTGCAGGCTTTCCTGGACATGTTCAATCATCGGCCGGTTATGCCATAGCATTAGCCCTTTATCCTGTCCGCCCATGCGTTGGCCACGGCCGCCAGAGAGAATGAGATATGTGATTTTATCTTGCATGATGAAATGAACAGGCTGATTTATACGGGTATTCGGTGTAATCTGTTTGCGATTGCGAATTTTAGCATAATCGGGCGGTGAGCAATTTGAAAGTTAACGGTTCAGGCCATTAATGCACAGGTAACCATTTTTAAATGTCACGATTTGACCAGTTACAGTCGAGTGAACAGCAACAGATAGAAGCCTTCCTGGATGCCCTATGGATGGAACAGGGGCTCAGCCAGAATACACTCTCTGCCTATAAGAATGACCTGGCAAGCCTGGCAGAATGGCTTGAGGCTTCTCACCTGAGTCTCGTACAGGCCAGCCAGCTTGAGCTCCAGGCCTTCCTTGCTCATCGATTCGAGCAGGGAGGCAAGAATCGTAGTGCTGCTCGACTACTATCTTCCATGCGGCGTTATTATGCCTGGTTACAACGAGAGCGAAAAATCCAGATTGATCCGGTAGCGCTAATTGAAGCGCCAAAACCAGAAAAGCCGCTACCCAAAATACTCACTGAACAGCAGGTAGCTGACTTACTTGAGGCGCCAGATATGCAGACGGCACTGGGTGTTCGTGATAAGGCCATGCTTGAAACCCTGTACGCCACGGGGCTCAGGGTTAGTGAGCTGGTGGGTTTATCATTTTCGGAAGTATCACTGGACCCGGGCGTTGTGAGAATTACCGGCAAGGGTGGCAAGGAACGACTGGTGCCGCTGGGTGAAGAGGCAATCGACTACATGCAGCGTTACCTTCGAGAGGCACGTTCCGAGCTGATGGCCCAGCATGCACCCTGTAATGCCCTGTTTGTCACACGGCGTGGCCGAGGGATGACGAGGCAGGCATTCTGGCACCTGTTAAAGCGATATGCCGTTCAGGTAGGAATAGCGGCAGAACAGTTATCACCGCATACCTTACGGCATGCTTTTGCAACACACCTTCTTAACCATGGCGCGGATTTACGCGTTGTGCAGATGCTGCTAGGGCACAGTGATATTTCTACAACACAAATCTACACCCATGTTGCAAACCAGCGTTTGCAGGAGTTATATCAGCAGCATCATCCACGTGCCTGAGCAAAAACTGGGTAAATTTGCACAGAATAGTGTTTTTTTCAGACATACAGGCAGGGAATTATTTATAATTCGAGCTGTCTACTTTTAAATACACCCTGGAAAGACTTACTGGATACTATATATATGAAACGCATACTTACATCAGGCATGATGATCATCACGCTGTTTATCACTCCCCTGGCCGCATTACAGGCAAATGAAGCCGATATTAAAACGCTGAAAAACTCCCTTAAGCAACGCCTGCCACAGGCAGCAGATGCTACGATCAAGGTAACGCCACTGAAAGGAATATATGAAGTTATGTCAGGCGGCCAGATCATGTATATGGATAAGGATGCGCGATATATCCTCGATGGTGACCTGTTTGATCTGCAGAGCCGTCGCAACCTGACTGAAGAAACCCGTGGCGGGCTTCGCCTGGAAGCACTCGATAAACTGGGTGAAGACAATATGCTGGTATACCAGCCAAAGGGTGATGTAAAACATACGATTACCGTATTTACCGATATATATTGCCCTTACTGCCGCCGTTTTCATGATGAAATGGATGAATACATGAACAATGGCGTGAAAGTACGCTATATATTCGTGCCATTTAAAGGTGCTCGTAGCATAGACACCTCGGTATCGGTATGGTGTGCAAAAGATCGTAATGCAGCGATGGATAAAGCAAAATCAGGCGAAGATATAGAAAAGAAAACCTGTGCTAACCCGGTAGAACAGCATCAGTCGCTGGCATCAGCGCTGGGTATTCGTGGTACACCTGCGATAATGCTGGAGTCGGGCCAGCTAATGCCGGGTTATGTGCCTGCATCAAAACTGATTCAGCAGATTAACAGCGCCAGGTAATCAGCCTGTTGTAAGTTACCATAACCGGTAATATAAAAACCCGTGTCGAGATAATATCCTGGCACGGGTTTTTTGTTTGGCGACCACTTTATTAGAGTAGTGGACTACCGGGCTTTTAACTAGATCCTGATATCACTTTAACACATAACAATTAAAGTCATTAAAAAGTGAAGTGAAAACACGCTTTTAAAAAAACTCATCGAGTGGCAACGAATGTTCCTGGTCTGTTTGTATGCTTAAATGGCTTCAATCTTTATAATTCTTTTTATCCAGTTCCTTTAATCTTAGTTCTGATTCTTTATTTCGTTCTTCATCCCATTGTTTTGTAGCTCTGATAAGGTTTGAAAATAAATCATAACAAAACCAGATGGTTATAATTGAACCAATAGCAAAGAGAGAAATTAAAATGTTAATTAACAATTTTATATTGGCCTTATTTGTTGAGTCGCTTGTTAGGCATGTCTATTGTTTTGCCCATTTTATCATCGGTGTCACCCATTCAGATGTTGGATTATAAAACACTCCATGCCCCTTACCTAGACGTAGTACAATCTCATCTGCATAGAGATTGTCCTTGCCTTCGGAATATATATCTGAACAAGATTCGAATCTATCATCATTTAAATCATAGATAGATAAGACTTTTCCAGATGGGTTTAGATTAAAGTTTTCTATATCAGTTGATCGACAACCGGCAAGTATGACATATCTAATTTCTTTATAATTCAATAAGCTGGATACAATTAATGTCATTCTCCCGCCTTTAGAAAAACCAGAAATAGTAATGTGAGATTCTGGTACGCCCAAATTTAATAATTGTTCTACTTGCTCTGCTACATTATGGGCGTAATCATATATTTCAGTACCAGATTGTCTGACTTTAGAAATAACATTAAAACCTTCAGAAGCAAAGGTATCTAGCATGCCGTAATAGTCATAGTAACCATATACTCTGCTCGTGGCAGGGAGTCCCTGTTTTTCGACAATTTTACCATGCAAAAAAAACAGATAGCGAGATTCAGGATTGATATTCGCAGGAACGGACGTGTGAATGAAGTCGGCGTACTTATTTTGCATGCAACCAGTAATGGAAAAGAAGAAGGATAATAGAAATATTTTATACATCACAGATCCTGTTGTTGCTGATTAATGATTTTACAAGTACCTACAATGGTTGTGGTCTACTAGAGTTACCAGTTATGAATTTATATGCATTGACCACAAATCAAATAGTTCTGACATTTCTGGTTGCTTCTCAAATTTAATGGTTTTTTCATCGAAAGTTACCCATGGTTGTGCACTACGTACCCATAAGTGCGCTATAGGTGTAAACCAGGAGGTGTCCTTGAATGTTCCTGGCTTTAAAGCAAGAATGCCGGGATGTTCTTTAGCGGAATACCAAAATGCAATGCCGCATACTGGGCAATGATGTCTTTGTACTTCTGTGCCGTTTATATAAATATTATTCGTATTTAAGTTGCCTTTAGTTACTTTAATATCTGCTTCATTGATTATCATTGATAGAGTGAAAGCAGAGCCTGTAGACGTTTGGCAGTCTGTGCAGTGACAGGCATAGCAGGTAAGTGGTTCACCAGTAAACTCGTAAGATGATTCACCGCATTGACAGCTTCCTTGATGCATTATCGATTCCTCCTGTAAATTGCATAACACTCTACCAAGTGGGCATAGAGCCAGCTAGCTAACTGAATTTGTATTGATTGGTAGCTTAACGAATAAGGTTGGCTCAAGCAATGGGTCTGGGTCTGTTTGAGTTACTTGTTAGATTTTTTAAGTTTATGTAAATATAGGCCAAATATTAAGCCAAATACACCAAGACCAAGAAGAATCAACGTTAAATCGAGTGTTTCAGAATAAGGTTTATTGAATAATAAGGGTGTGCTTAAAGAAATAGCTATTACACAAAAAGAGGAGATATATAACGCATAAAAATAATATGTAGGCAGGCCTCTAGCGGCAACTCCAGTTGCTTCATTGTATTTAAGTTTAATATTGCATCTAGGAAGGTTACGAGTTAGATAAAATTGTCGAAGATAAATGAAAGCTAATATTATTGCTATAGGTACAAAGTCATATATGTCAATGTTATCAAGGTCTAACCCAAGACCGTATATAAAGCCTAAAGGAATTAGAAACATGTATACTCTTTTCTGAAACTTAAATAATTTATTTTTATACGCTGCGTCAGTGACAATATGTCCTTTGCTGAATATTCCATTTGGATAATATAGCCATCCTTGGCCATCCGGATTGTCCTTAAATGCAGCTTCTGCGATATTGCTAAAGTATCCCATGTACAATCCTTTTAAAATCTAATGTCTCTAATAAGGGGCGGCAAAAGGCGATACCGCCAGAAGCAGCGATATGCGAACAACCTTAATTTGCTAGTTATATCTATTTTCCTGCATCTATAAAATCTTCTTTTTGTTGAATGATTATTATGGGAAATATCACTAATGCTATTGCTAGCAACATACCGTTTGCACTTATATTAAGGTCTATATTGTTATATATAACATAACTGGTGCCAATAAATAATAGAACTGTATATATAACTAAGTATAATTTCACCCATAGATATTTTTCTACGATACGAATTAGTTCGAATCTGCTCTCGGAATGACTACGGCTACTTTTATGAAATAATGATAGCATCATAATCCCAATAAATGCAGGCCATCTAATTGCGTCCCAATTTTCTTCAACAAAATCGCCAAAAACTATTAATAAAACTATTACAAAAGACATTAATAACCAGCGGCTTACAATTTTCTTTTGTGCTTTACTCATTTTAATAATCTAACTCTTTAGATAACTTGCGGCACGAGATAAGCAAAAAGAGTCTGACTGTGTGACCGTCAAGTTTACTGACTTCTTAGGTAAGTTATTTGCCAGCATTTTCGAATAATATAATTTCTTGTCTTATAAGTCTTAATGTGAGCGGAATAGTTATAGCAATACCGCCTTTATTATATAAGACATAGTTTGAACAATTGCCAGGTCTTGAATGGCTAAGTATGTTAGCTCTGACACTGTGAGTCTAAAAATAAGCAATAATTACTCGTATATAAGGGGACGTAGCGATTATTTACTAACCAATAATTATTCATTTTTAATTCCCTACGCCCCCTTTTTCTTGATGAAACTTTTCGCTTGATTAAACATACTTAATCAATTACAAGATTAAATACGGCGCCTAGTTTAAGTTTTATCTGACCCCACTTATCTCGTTATCTGACCCCACTTATCTTGACCCCACTTATCTCCACTTATCTGGGTTTCGTATTTAATGTGTTACACCCAGGCGATTGTGGGATCGCTTTTGAGCGAATCTTTCTTTAAACTGTTTTAGTTATGTTTAGCCGCCTGAACATTCTCCGCCCCAGGGTGGTGAACGATATGTACCGGAAAGCCCTACCAGTTTATCTGCTTTTGCCTCTCCAGATAAGTACAGATGTACCATTCCTTCTTCATCAATATAGCTGATCAAATAGTCTGTGAGCCCATCTCTATCCAGGTCGCCGGCCCACTTGAGATAATTTTCAGGTTGGATGGCTTCGCCAGAAAATCCATTACATTCTCCAAGACGTCCCAATAGCAATTGTCGTTTTTCTTTTTCTCGTAATTGAAGCAAGTTGATTGAGTTGTAATGGCTCTGCTCAGGCCAGACTTTCTGTAATGTCTGCTGTGTTATCACCATAGGGATTACATCCGCATAACTATCATGATGATTGATTCGAACCTCTAAGTTGCCGCCCAGTGGCGGTTGCTTATAGTCTATCAATGGTGAGTGATAACTGATGACGGGGCCGGGTCGAAGCCAGGCAGATTCTGACTGGCTTTTAAACCATGCCACGACTTGTGTTTCATGAGCGTTGATGAGGCTAAAAGAAAGTCGCTGCCCTTTAGTGGGCTGTTCATCATAGTGACCTTGCCAGTCTTCTTGCTGTACCACCAGTTTAGCGAGGGAGAGTTTACATTCCGTCAGACTACAGGCCAGTGCCAGCCAGTTATCCCCGTTATTAAACGATTCACCCGGATGCCATATGCGAGATTGCTGCAGCACAAACTTAACCGAACCCTGCATAATGCCATCTTGCTGCTGAAATATTTTTTCTATAGACATCAGGTGTTGTGTGATGGGGTTAGTGTTTAAAGCGGGTGTATTTTTTTCAGCGGCACATAATGTTGATGTCAATAAAAGGCTAAAGCCAGAGACAACTATTTTGTTAAACGGCATAAAGAAATTATTTTTCATAATCTAAGGCGCCTTCACTGGTAAAGTGACTTGTTTACCGTTAGCAAGTTTCCGTTGAATGATGTGGCCGTGATGGTCTAAAAGACTGTTTCTTTCCTCAGCTTGCCATAATTTTTGCCAGTTTTTGTTCTGTGGATTAAACCATTCAACAGCATCCAGTCTGTGTCGCGAACTGGATTTAGGCATAGTGCCAGCAATGAAAAGTTCATCGCTGATCACGTAAAGGGTATCATTGTTAGTAGGGTGGCCGAAATCAATATTGGGAGAAGAGCTACTTAATGGGTGCCACTGTTTGCCATCTGATGAACTAATTTGTAGTACGGCTTGTGTCTCATCCGTGTTTCCTTCCGACGTGTTGGACTTGTCTATAAGTTCTCGCGTGCCCCATGTCGCCACTCGGCCATCGGATAAAATAGCGAAACGATGGGTTTCATGAGCTAACGCTGCAGACATCTCCCAACGATGCGTTTCAGGATTATAAATATCATAATGCCTGGCGGGTTCGAAATAGCCAAATGACTGGTATCGATCGGGCTCAGTTCCGTTAATCGTTGCTTCGTCAAGTAGCGCAACGCGATACTGCTGTACGCTACCACCGGCAACAATAAGACGATCGTCATCGAGTGCACGCGTTGTCATTCTGCTAAAGTCTTCATTCCGTGCCCGGTTAAGTGATGGCAGTGTGCTACGGCTGGCAACATGCCAGTTATTTTGTGAGTCCATTTCAAGGCGTAATTGCTCTACGCTACCATCTGGATTAATCGAGACTAAACTGCTGTCTTGTCGTTGTGCCAGTAGCGCTCCGTTTTGTAGGCCGATATCAATTTCCTGCCAGTTTGCCTGCTCAAGGCTGTCACTAAAAACCAGTAGTTCTGCTGGCGGGGTTTTCTGGGTGCGACGTGTTGGATCCCCCTGCGTGCCTCCCGTCACCAGCCACGCATCTGTGCCAAGCCGAAACGCCTGTGCGCCAGCCCGGCGATGATTCATGGGTGCCAGTGAAATAACGCGCCCATCAGGTAATAAGGCATCAGCGGCTGCGGATTGCGCGCCATTTGTATAACCCCCCGCAGCCAGGCCCGGCTGGTTTTCTTCAGGAGGTAAAAATGCCATGCCGATGCGTTTAAGGTTTATGCCCTGATTAGTATCATCAAGTGCCAGTTGATTATCAGCGGCCATGCCCGGAAGTCGAAGGACATTATCTGTCCAGGCGCTCTCAATAGGTGTATCCGTCTGGTAACAAATCAGGTAAGGAATATTATCATGCAGATGGCTTGCAACTTTTACCCGAACATTTTTACCCCGGTAATCCTGGCAGTTCTGTGCCACGTTGCGCCAGGTTTTTTTCGCAAGATCGAGCGCTAACACCTGATCGTTGCCGTCATTTGATCCGCTCATGCCGCCCAGCAATAGCAATTGTCTCCCCTGTTGGCCAGGTGCCCAAAGTGCCTGATGTAGCGCCAGTGGCAACGGTAGAGAGCTTGCTGCTACAAAGCGATTGTTGTCTGCTTCCCAAAGTTCAGTACTGGTGCTCGGGCCATCCTGCCAATCAAACTCTGGCGTCCAGCCACCAGTTACCAGAACGTCACCATCTGGTAAGCGTTGCAATGCCGGGTTTGTTCGCGGCGTCGTCATCAGAGGGCCTGTTCGCCAGCTATTCGCATTAACGTCGAGAATATGTGTTTCAGCTGTCATTGGCCTGTTCCCCAGATACTGAGAACTGGAGCCTCCCACAATCATGACCTGGCCATTATCCAGCTCAACCATTTGCATTCCTCTTCGCGCTTCGCCGGGAACATCCGTGAGCCGGTCAATCTGTAATTGCCTGTCTATATAACGAATACGCTCCACCGCCATGCTACTGCCCGTGCGTACGGCTTTAAGGTAATTTTTTCGTCTGCGGTCAGGCAGGATGTCAATATTAAAGCCACCAAATACCAGAATTGAACCGTCATTCAATGCAATGAGACTCTGGTTTTCACGTATCACCTGTAAGCTACTGGTGATGAAATAACCCTCTGGATCGACGAACACTAAACGTGTGGTATCGTAAACGCCTCTTTTGTGCGGAGTAAATTCACCGCCTATGACAAGCAAGCCTGTTGAGTTAGCTAAGGTCAGAGGTGGCTCAAGATAAAGCATAGACTTTTCAGGTAACTGAAACGTTCGTAGCTTGCCATTAGCAGGATGCCACCATTGCAGTTTCGAGAAACTGTCATCTTTATGACTAAGCCAGAGCGCATTAGAATTGTGATCAGTAGCAACTAGATGTCGCTCATACTCATCAGTAAAAAGTTCTGGTTGATATATCAAAGTGTCTTCAGTAAAAACCAACTCACCGTGTGTTGCTTCAACAGGTTCAGGGGGTGTCTGTTGATCACTGGCTAAGGTTTGTTTCTTGCGAGCAGCAAGAATAGATTCAAGGTGCTCCTGATGCAGCCTTTCTTCTAATTGTAAAAGTTTCTCATACTGTTCGGCCTGACGATTAGTATTTGGCATATAAATGTACCAGACGACAAATACGCCAAGCACTCCAAGCGTCACTCCCAGTAAACCCGCCCTAATTAAACGTAACATATAAATCACCCAGGTAAATGCTTGAGTAAAGAAAACTATGGCTTCTACTATTGAAAAGAACTGTGCTCTGACTCATTGATGGCCTGTAGCTCAACCTGGCTATCATAAAGAATGTTGCTCGTTCCCTATGCATACTTTCTATAACTAGAATAATATCTGCCCACTTTATAAAGTCTCCGCTAACAGGAGTGGTCGCACCACTATTAGTGTCTTCTCCAATTGCTTCTATGTCTTCGTACTCAAAGAATACTGCTTATGCTGTCGGGATTCTCAGGTAGTTTTCGCTGCATACAATAATAATTCTTTTCACTTATGTATTTAACGCATAACAGTGAATTAGACGACTGCCGCTACTAATTGGGATAGGCGGCAGTCGTCTATTCTTTTTATTAATTTTGTTGTTTGTCTTGTTTTTTGTTGTTTTATGGATATTACCTGTTTATTCTGAATTTGTGGAGTAAATAGCAAAAGGATGTGCTGTATGACTGATTCTATTGCCCTGCTCAGGGATAATTATATCTAAAAAACAATGATTTATGCTGTTAGGCCGGATTTTGTGTGTTGATGTGATATTTGGGCGGAGCACTACATAAATTCATATGACGAGATGCGTCTCAAACATCATATCCCTGAAATGCTGGCAGGTTATCTTCAAAGAATAGGCGGCGAAGCTAAGCTTATATGGTGACAATTTAGTCAGGTGAGATATCTGGGGCCATTAGATATTTGGTGTCAGATTAAAAACTCAATATCAGCTTTATAGTGCTATGTGCCGGATATGGATCATACACTCAAGGTCTTCTATCGGTTGATAACGTCCAATATATGATTTTACATGCGGGTGAGTTATCTATTCCCTGCACAAGCAGTCGTTATTTCACTATTATCTATTTTTATCTATTTTCTAGTGCATGGCACTAAACATCTTACGTCGATACTGGCCGACGAGGGGGTTATCATCACCTAGCAGGC
>JBFHVK010000071.1:0-11128 GCA_041589615.1 Gammaproteobacteria bacterium
ACCATCACCCTGTGTTGGCCAGCTCCTTACTCCCCCCCAGGAGATTTGCTAAAGCATGTATCTGCGAATACGATTAAAGCATAGTGAGTCGGGAGTGAAATCGTCTTGATGTGGATCAACAAAATGGAGGCTGAGGCCTAATTTCCAGAAAAGCGACGCCAGCCTTCCTGCTGGAACACTTCAAGGCCACTGAAATGACGTTTGTAGTCCATTTTGGGGTGCCCATCTATCCAGTATCCCAGGTAGACGTGGGGCAGGTTATACACCCTTGCTAGCCAGATTTGCTGGAGAATGGCAAAGTTTCCCAGGCTGCGTTTCACCTCTCCAGGGTCAAAAAAGGTATATACCGCAGAAAGCCCGCTGGAAAGAAAGTCAACCACGGCAACTGACAGTAGCCGACCTTCAAGGCGTGACTCAATAAAGATGCTGCATCCCCAGTCATTCAGCAGAAAGCTACTGAAGTCTTCACGTGCAGGATTGGCCATATTGCCATCCTGGTGTCGGCTGTTTATGTAGTTCAGGTAGAGAGAAAAATATTCTTCGCTGAAATGTGCAGAAGCAATGTGTGTGGTGATATCGGCATTGTTTTTGAGGCAGCGACGCAGACGACGACTGGCATGGAAGCTCTCAACATCAATTCGGCAGGGTACACAGGCCTGGCAGGTATGGCAGTGGGGTCGGTAGACAAAACCGCCGCTGCGACGAAAACCCTTGCTCACCAGCAGGTCATATAGTGCGGCATTCATCTCAATGTGGGGGTCCGGGATGAGGTTTGCCGTCTGCCGGTCATCGTAATAACCGCAGTCATGTTCTGCTGTGATATAGAGGCTCAGGCTATGTGAGTTCATAATATCATTCTAGCTGGCCAGGTTGTCCTGTGTTGCAAGTTGAGTGTCGTGATATTCGTTAATTTTGTACTGCATGTAGATCACCTGGAGGAAGAAAGTCAGTATTCCGCCTAACCAGAACCCCTGCTCCCTGCCGGCAGCTGACATCTGGTGTATACGATTGCGAACAGTGAATACCCAGAACAGGTTGCTAATGCTATAGGCAATACTGGTCAGGGTTGACAGGTTCCGGTAATTGCCTGCCTCTGTTTCGGCATTGCTCATAAAGCCAAAGACCTGGCTGGCGATGAGCAGGCCAATAACCACAATGACCAGGTTCATTGAGATCGTTCGATCATGAATCCGGTTGATTAATCTTGTTCGTGTAAACATCCAGTAAGTGTAATAAATGCCTAACGTCAGTATGCTCAGGCCAAGTACCCCCCAGGCTGAAAAGCGTGGCATCTGCTGCATGCGATGATTAATTGCGATTTCGCTGTCAAGTTTAGCGGTAGGTGTACTGTACGGATTATTGTCCATTGTGCTCATATGATGTCCATAAAATTAGGGGTATAACGGAAAATCTTTATACAAATACCACCTGATTACAAGTATAAGGCAGACTATTAGTGGCCTCTATTAGTTGCCACTAAAGGTGTAAGGTAGCGGTAACGGTGTTTCGATAACAATGATATAATGCGCGCCCATTTATATTACTGGTTAACAATATGTCCCGCGAATCTCGTATCAAACAGTTAGAACAGGCCCTCACTGAGCGCATCCTCATACTGGATGGCGGTATGGGTACGATGATACAGAGCTATAAGCTGGAAGAAGAGGACTATCGTGGTGAGCGTTTTGCTGACTGGGCCTCGGACCTTAAAGGCAATAATGACCTGCTGGTAATCACCCAGCCGAATATTATTCGCGACATTCATAAGGCCTACCTGAATGCCGGCGCGGATATTATTGAAACTAATACCTTCAATGGTACATCCATTGCCATGGCCGACTATGGCATGGAAGAACTGGTGTACGAGCTGAATGTTGAGGGTGCCCGTGTTGCACGCGAAGCGGCAGATGCAGTCGCAACTGCCGAGCGTCCACGCTTTGTTGCGGGTGTGCTTGGCCCAACCAATCGAACCGCTTCTATTTCTCCAGATGTGAATAACCCGGGTTTTCGTAATGTCAGTTTTGACCAGCTGGTAGAGGCCTATACTGAAGCGACCAGTGGCCTTGTCGATGGTGGTTGCGACATCCTGCTGGTGGAAACCATATTTGATACCCTCAATGCCAAGGCGGCGCTGTTTGCAATCCAGAAATATTTTGATGATCACAATGTGAAACTGCCGGTGATGATTTCCGGCACAATCACCGATGCATCTGGACGTACCTTATCGGGGCAGACTGCACAGGCATTCTGGAATTCATTGAGGCATATTAACCCGATCAGTTTTGGCTTCAACTGTGCGCTTGGTGCCGATGAGTTACGCCAGTATGTGGAAGAAATGTCGGGTATTGTGAACTGTTATGTCAATGCACACCCCAATGCAGGCCTGCCAAACGAGTTTGGCGAATATGATGAGTCACCCGAGGAAATGGCTGCACAGATTGAAGAATGGGCCAGCTCCGGTTTCCTGAATATTATTGGTGGTTGTTGTGGTACCACGCCAGCACACATTCAGGCGATTGCGAATGCAGTGGTCAAGTATCCGCCGCGTAAAATTCCAGATACAAAGGTTGAATGTCGCCTGAGTGGTCTTGAGCCATTGAATATTACAGAAGACTCTCTGTTTATAAATGTGGGCGAGCGCACCAATGTTACCGGTTCAGCCATGTTTAAACGCCTGATACTGGAAGAGGATTATGAAACTGCGCTGGACGTGGCGCGTGAGCAGGTGGAAAACGGTGCACAGGTAATCGACGTCAATATGGACGAAGGCATGCTGGATGGTGAGAAGGCGATGGTGACTTTCCTCAACCTGATCGCGTCTGAACCTGATATCTCACGTGTTCCCGTGATGATCGATTCATCGAAGTGGCACATCATCGAGGCCGGCTTGAAATGCATTCAGGGTAAGGGCATTGTTAACTCGATCAGCCTGAAGGAAGGCGAAGATATATTTATCGAACAGGCGAAGCTGATTCGTCGATATGGTGCTGCCGCCATCGTGATGGCATTTGATGAAACTGGTCAGGCCGATACTCGCGACAGAAAAATAGAAATCTGTACACGAGCTTATAAAATTCTCACTGAACAGGTTGGATTCCCGGCAGAAGATATAATTTTTGACCCGAATATATTCGCTGTTGCGACGGGTATTGAAGAACACAACAATTACGGCATGGATTTCATCGAGGCCACTGCTGCCATCAAGAAAAGCCTGCCACATGCCATGATATCAGGTGGTGTATCGAATGTGTCATTCTCTTTCCGCGGCAATAACCCGGTTCGTGAAGCGATCCATGCTGTATTTCTTTACCATGCGATTAAGGCTGGCATGGATATGGGAATTGTTAACGCAGGCCAGCTGGCAGTTTATGATGACCTGCCGGAAGAATTGCGTGAATGCGTTGAAGATGTTGTGCTTAATCGTCGTGATGATTCAACCGAACGCCTGCTCGATATCGCTGAAAAATATCGTGGCGATGGTAGCGGCGGCAAAAAAGAAGACAATCTTGAATGGCGTGAGCAGCATGTTGCAAAGCGTATAGAACATGCTCTGATCAAAGGCATCGATGCCTATATCGAAGCAGATACCGAAGAGGCAAGGCAGCATTTTGATCGACCTATCCAGGTTATTGAAGGGCCGTTAATGGACGGCATGAATGTCGTGGGTGATCTGTTTGGTGATGGCAAGATGTTCCTGCCCCAGGTGGTAAAATCGGCTCGTGTCATGAAAAAGGCCGTTGCGTATCTCATCCCCTATATTGAAGCAGAAAAAGATGGTGCGGCGCAGTCCAACGGCAAGATACTGATGGCGACAGTTAAAGGCGATGTGCACGATATTGGTAAGAATATTGTGGGAGTGGTGCTGCAGTGTAATAACTTTGAAGTTATTGATATGGGTGTGATGGTCCCTGCCAACCAGATACTGGAAAAAGCCAGGGAAGAAAATGTTGACCTGATTGGACTGAGTGGTCTGATTACACCATCACTCGATGAAATGGTGCATATGGCAAAAGAAATGCAACGCCTGAAAATGGATGTACCACTGATGATAGGTGGTGCAACAACATCTAAAGCGCATACCGCAGTGAAGATTGAACAGAACTACGAAGGCCCAACAGTGTGGGTGAAAGATGCCTCACGTGCGGTGGGCGTTGCGCAAAAATTAATATCGGAAGATCTCAAGCAGGGGTTTGTTAAAGAACTGCGTGAAGATTATGAGCAGGTGCGTATAAACCACGCGGGTCGCCGGCAGAAAACAAACTGGGCAAGTTTGCAGCAGGCGCGAGAAAACAAGGCTGTCATCGACTGGAACAGCAGTGATATTGGTGAGCCAACGTTCACTGGCGTAAAAGTGTTTGATGATTACCCGTTAGAAGACATTCGTGAATATATTGACTGGACACCCTTCTTCTTTGCATGGGAGTTAAAGGGGCGTTACCCGAAAATTTTAACCGATGCTGAAAAAGGTGAGGAAGCTACGCGCCTGTTCAATGATGCAAAGGAGATGCTGGATAAAATTATCGAGGAAAAATGGCTACAGGCCAGGGCAGTGGTAGGCCTGTTTGCTGCGAATAGTGTGAATGATGATGATATCGAGATTTATACTGATAATGATCGAAAAGAAGTGCTAACCACATTGAACTTCCTTAGGCAGCAGACGCAGCAACCACCCGGTCGCCCCAACTATTGCCTGAGCGATTTTGTCGCACCAAAAGAAACCGGCCTGAAGGATCATATGGGTGCCTTCGCGGTAACCGCAGGTATTGGTATTGATGAACATGTTAAGCGCTTTGAAGCTGATCATGATGATTATCAGGCGATTATGCTGAAAGTGCTGGCCGACCGACTGGCTGAAGCGTTTGCCGAGCTGATGCATAAGCGTGTACGTAGAGAGTTCTGGGCCTATGCACAGGATGAGACACTGGATAACGACGCACTGATAGCCGAAGAATATAAAGGTATTCGTCCTGCACCCGGTTACCCTGCCTGCCCGGATCATACCGAGAAGGCGAAGCTGTGGCAGCTTATCGATGCTGATAAAAATGCAGGTATCAGCATCACTGAAAGTTTCGCCATGCTGCCCGCAGCATCGGTAAGTGGCTGGTATTTTAGCAACCCTGAATCCCGCTATTATGCAGTGGCAAAAATCAATCGTGACCAGGTTGAGGATTATGCAAAGCGTAAAGGGATGACTATGGCAGAGGCAGAACGCTGGTTGGCACCGAACCTGGGTTACGATACCTGATGTTCTGAGTGATAGACTGGGTATTAATACGCTGTACAGGGAGTTAATATGCAAAGCCGTTTTTTCATGTGTCTGGTACTTTTTTTCCAGACTGCCGTTATATCGGCAGCTTCAGATGATAGTGTCAGTGAATCCAGCAGGCTATACCGATTTGGTGTGTTCCCCTATTTCTCCGAAGCAGAGATGCAGGCAATATACAGGCCAGTGGCAAAAGCACTGGCTGAGCGTAGCGGTCTGGATATCGAGTTTTCAACAGAGTCGTCACATAAGAAATTTATTCACAGGCTAAATAATGAGTATTACGACTTTGCGCTGATTCCGCCGTTCTGGTATCCGGTTGCTGTCGATGAAAAAAATTATATTCCTCTGTTAAAAATGGTTGAACCCTTTACCTCACTGGTACTGGTGTTAGATGATAGTCCGGCGCTTGACGTTAACGATCTCAGAGGCAAGACGATCGCCACGCCTCCGGCATTTACACCGGTTGTGTACCTGGCAATCAAGGCTCTGAGTAGCCAGGGTATCGTGCCGGGAAGGGACGTTACCCTGAAGGCACAAAAAACGGTTGATGCCTGTTTTCAGCTACTGCTAAATCAGCAGGCACAGGCCTGTGTTTCCCCGCCTTTTGCACCGGCTTATTTTGAACAAAGAAGAAATGTCCGCTTTAGAGCCTTGTTAAAGTCGGATGGAATCCCCGGAGTTGCCCTGGTCGCGCATAGTCGGCTTGAAGAACGTATTCGTCAGCAAATCCAAGATGGTTTTATGGCCTGGCCAGAAAGCCAGGAGGGACAAGATTTATTAAGCAGGATGCAAATCCGGCGATTTGTCCCCATTATGGAGGGGGACTATACAGAGGTCAGGGCCTTGCTAAAACAGACCCGGCCGATGCATTAAGGATCATGGGCCAGGTTTTATGCGGAGTTTACCGGTTATCCACAAAAGCTGTGGATAACTATGTGGATGACTTTAAAATATTGCGCTGAAATAGAAGTATTGTGGATTTGTGAACAAATTGTTCAAAAAACAACCATATGAAGAATAAGTAATAAAAACAAATACTTAATAAAAGAATAAAAAAATTGTTGACACATATAGTGTATTAGTGAGTGTTAAAATAGCATGTATTGCTGTCTGAAGCTTACTGTGTATAACTACTATAGAAAGCACCAAAAATGTGCATGATCTGGCGTGTTTTAACGGCAAATTAACCCGGTCGCCACCAGTCATCCGCACTGCAGCAGTGTTTGTGGCACGATTAGAAAATAACAAAAACAGGAGTCCACTTGGCAGAACCGCATTCTCAGGCATTTATCCATAAAAACGGGTGTTATTTACTTTATAACCCCCAGCTCATGGCCAGCCCTCCGGCTGGCATCCTCCATTCTGGCGAGTTACTTCAGGGCAAGGATGTCCAGTGGGTAGAATCTGGCGGTCGAGGTCAGGCATGGTTTATTAAGCTGGGAGATGTGCACGCCGTTCTACGTGCCTACCAGCGAGGTGGCCTGTTGTCATATCTCAATAAATCCACCTATCTGGGAGTGAATGTTGACAAAAGCCGGGCATTCCGTGAATGGCGACTGCTGGACTGGATGTACCACGAAGGGCTGCCAGTGCCACGCCCGATTGCTGCTTCCCTGTGTCGATGGCTAGTACCATTTGGTCCGTTTTATCGAGCACACATTCTGTTACAGAAAATCGAGGATACACAGACTCTGGATCATCGATTAAGCGAATCAGAGATAGATCAGTCAATCTGGCAGAAAATCGGAGAATGCATCGCTATTTTTCATCGCCACAATATTTTTCATGCAGATTTGAATGCGAATAATATTCTGCTGGATAAACAGAGCAATATTTTCCTGATTGATTTTGACAAGAGTGAAGTGCGTGATGGTAATGCAGGCTCTTCATGGAAGGAGCAGAATTTACAGCGCCTGAAACGTTCATTGCTGAAACAGCAGGGGATTCATACGCATTATCACTTTTCAGATACAGACTGGCAAAGTCTGTATAACGCATACATTTCTCTTCCTTGACAGGCAAAACTAAACTCAAATTGTTAATTTAATATCTAACCTGTGAGCAGGCAGGCAAACGCTGTATAGCTGACTATAATTCTGTAATAAATAATAGCTATAGTCAGGGGAGTGATTATGAGTAAGCGTATATTGCATATAGAGGATGAGGCATCAACACAGGTTATGATTGGTGGGCTGCTTGGTGATATTGCAGAACTTGTACAGGTAGGTAGCCTGGATGATGCAAACCATGCTCTGGATAGTCAGGCTTTTGATCTGGTTATACTCGATTTTACGCTTCCGGATGGTTCAGGGCAGAGCCTGTTAAGTCGCATCAAATCCCTGCAGCCATCAACTGAAGTTATTGTGCTTTCTGGTCACGAGCTGACAAAAAATATTCCTGGGGTTACTAAAGTATTGACCAAAGGTCGTTATAAAGATGAGGACCTGATAGAGCTGGTAAGAAGTATTCTTTACGATAGTTAAAAAGTTTCAACCAGTTAAGCGGCCTGAAAAATCACTTTGATATAATATATTGTCTAGTAGGTCTCAGTTTAATTCTTTCAGCGTCAGTAATTCTATATAGTTATTGATGACGTTCCCCTGCTGTTGAACTGCTTGTGAGGCGTTGCTGCCAAGGCGATCTGTTATTTCGGGTTTTTCCAGGAACATCATAATGGTCGCTTTGAGTTGCTCGATATTCTGTATCTGTATACATCCTTCACTTTTTATTAACAATTCAAGTTCGTCAGTAAAGTTGTACATGTGTGGGCCACAGATACTCGCTTTTTTCATGCGTGCGGCCTCAAGTATATTTTGCCCACCATGCTTGATCAGTGATCCACCAATAAAAACAAATTCAGCACCCAGCATAAACTGCTTTAGCTCTCCCAGAGTGTCGGCAAGGTAAATGCGAGTCTCTTTATTGATTGTTTGTTGCTTGCTGCGAACTGCAAATGGTATAGCAAGGTTTCTGAGCTGTTTCTGGATCTGTTCACTACGATTTGGATGGCGAGGCACAATAACCAGTAAAATCTTCTCATCAATTTTTTGCCAAAGCTGTGCCAGTTGAAACTCTTCATCATTATGTGTTGATGCAGCTAGCCAGTAAGGAATGTTATTTAGAGAAATAGCTGAGATATTGTCATCATTGTTGCTGTATGCGAACTTGAGATTTCCCGCGACAGCTAAACGAGAATTCTCGGCGCCCAGTTGCCTGAAATTATTTAATTCTTTTTCGGACTTGCAGAGTATTTTATCAACCTGTGTCAGGCTATGTTTGTAAATGGATTTAATAAAACGATTTGCATTCAGGGTTCTGTGAGAAAGTCGTGCATTGATAATGCTAATGCTTATATTTCTATTGCTGCATTGCTGATAGAGTAGAGGCCATATTTCTGTTTCCATGATCAGGCATTGCTGAATATTTACAGATTCCAGAAAGCGACTAATTGCAGATGCAGATTCCACAGGTAGATAGCGATGTTCGGTGCGCTGCAGGTCTTGCCTGAGCACCGTGCTAGCACCGGTAGTTGTATTCGTACTGATAATAAAATGGCTATCGGGTAGCAGTGTTAGTAGCTGGTGATGCAGGGGTAAATAGGTATTAACTTCACCTACAGATGCACAATGAATCCAGATGTAATTATCATGTGACTTTCCATAGCCAAACCCAAGGCGTTGTAGAAGATAACGACGGTCCCTGTCTCGTATTGAAATTCTGATCGTATAAATCAGCAACACTGGCCAGAGCAGTAATGTAATCAGGCGATAAATCATTTTTTCTTGCTGCGCTTTGCAGGATAAATCTGTGCTTCACCCTCAGGGCGATTTTTGTAACGTTTATGTACCCATAAATACTGCTCGGGATTTTGCAGGATAAGGTGCTCCAGTGCCTGGTTAATAATCCTTGCATCGGTTTCTGTGTCATTTGTCGGGAAATTTTCAAGCGCAGGGAGGATAACCAGCCGGTAACCCTTGCCATACGCTTTTCGTTGAATGTAGTAGGGGACCACTGCTGCGCCGGTAATTTCTGCAAAGCGGGCAGGTGCTGTAAGTGCAGAGGCCTGTACGCCGAAGAAAGGAATATAGATCATATCCTTGCCGCGAAAATCCTGGTCCGGTGCATACCAGGCGGCATTGCCTTTTTTCAGGCCTTTGATCATTGTAATAGGCTTGTGGTAATCCACGATTGCTTTATATAAACGACCGCGATGGTAACGCATAAAGGCATCGAACAGCTTGTTGTGTGCGGGTTTATACATTACCTGGAACGGCACATAGTGATTCAGTACTGGCCCGCCTATTTCAAGGCAGGTGAAGTGCGCTGTTAAAATAATAACGCCCTTGCCCTGCTGTTGTGCGCTGGTAATATTTTCAAGGCCTTCGACTTCGCAGAGTTTGAGAATGCGCTGGTCATGCCACCAGCTTAATGCAAGCTCAAATGCGGCGATACCCATACTGTTAAAAGAGCTTTTTCTTAGTCGTTTTATTTCTGCATCGGATGCTGTTGGGAATGCGATCTTTAAATTGATGTCAGCAATTTTTCGGCGATCAGGTAATGCAATATAGAGAAGCTTCCCCAGTAATGTTCCACAGACGATAATCGCCGGAAGTGGCAAAATAATTAGCAGCCGAAGTAAAGCAAGGGCAAGCCAGGTGGGCCAGTATCTGGGGGCAATATAATCGAGTGGCTTAACGGCTTTTATCACAATGTTTTTATAGAGCAGGTTACTTCAGGAACTGGTTGATTTTTTGTGCGTCTTCAACGCTGAGTATACCCGTAGCCTGTTTTAGTCGCAGTGTGTTGATCACGTAAGTATAGCGTGCGCGGGCATAATCGCGTTCAGCACGGTAAACTTCACGCAGTGCTGTAAGCACATCTATGGCAGTACGTGTGCCGGCTTCAAAACCGGCCTGTGTTGCTTCGTGTGCAATTTGTGTTGAAGCCAGTGCCTGCTTGAAAGCTTTAACCTGTGCAATGGATGAGGATACTCCAAGGTATGCGTCGCGGGTTTGTTGCAGGGTTTGTCGCAGGGCTTTCTCTTTTTCAGCGCGTGCCTGTTCTTTAAGGGCAACTGACTGCTTATGACGTGCACTGGTCGCGCCCCCACTATAAATAGGGACGGTAAGTTGTAGTGTGATAGTTGTATCGGTCGATTCAGAAGTAATAAAAGTGCTTCCATCCGGGTCACTATAGCTGCGTCGGGCATTCAGGTCGAGGTAGGGGTAATGATCGGAATGATCCGCAGCGACCTGTTTCTGCGCAGCCTGGAAATTATACTGTGCGGCCTTGTATACCGGGCTGTTGAGTTTTGCACTGTCGGTCCAGGCAATAATATCTGCAGGTTCCGGAGTCAGTAGTGGAATATCCGCCTGCATCGGTGACAGTTTCTTATGATGCTCGCCAAGAATCACGGCCAGTGACTCAAGAGTTGCAGAAAGTGTATTGCGTGCATCAATTTCCTGTGCAACGGCAGTATCGTAACTGGCCTGTGATTCCTTTACATCAGTGACGGCAATCAGGCCCACTTCAAATCGTCTTTTTGCCTGTTCCAGTTGATTGCTAATGGCTTCTTTTTCAGCGACTGCAAATTTCAGGTTATCTTCTGCACCCAGTACATTGAAATAGGTTTCTGCAAGGCGAACGATCATGCTTTGACGTGCAGCTTCTACATTTGCGGTAGCTGCTGCAATGTTCAGCTTAGTCTGTTGCAGTGTTTTGTAGTTGCCGTGATTGTAAAGGGACTGGCTAAGATTAATGTTATAGCCATCGGTGTCGTAGTCGATAGTGCCGTTTGCAATGATGCTCGGATTAGAACTGTTTGCAGTTTCCTGTTCTGTTGTCTGGGTATAGAGAGTGGCA
>JBFHVK010000072.1:0-11053 GCA_041589615.1 Gammaproteobacteria bacterium
CCACCATACTCGTCTACAACAATCGCCATGTGATTTCGACTCGAACGAAATTCTTTTAACAACACATTTAGTCGTTTACTTTCAGGAACAAACACTGCCTGTCGTATTACATCTTTAATATCGAAATCCTTACGACTTTCCTCATCCACATAACGCAGTAAATCTTTCGCCAGCAATACACCTACTATTTCATCGCGATTTTCACCGATAACAGGAAAGCGAGAGTGTCCTGAATTATTCACTACGGGTAACATATCTTCGTAAGCCGTATCTTCTCCCAGCACAACCATATGTGAACGCGGTATCATAATATCTCGTACCTGAATCTCAGATACCTGCAATACACCCTCAATCATCACGAGCGCGTCCATATCGAGCAGGTCACGCTTTTCGGATGCCTGTAATATTTCCACAAGCTCCTGGCGATTATTCGGTAAATCAAGAAAAATTCGGCTGAGCTTGTCAAATAAACTCATCGTTGATTCATTCGTCTGATCATTCATATTTACATTTCCGTAAAATCAGGTGTCTTTGCTATTAAGATTGATACGGGTCGACAAAACCCAGTTGTTTTAAAATATTTTTTTCCAGCTGTTCCATGCGTTCTGCTTCATCATCCTCGATATGGTCATAACCCTGGAGATGCAGCATTCCATGAACAAGCATATGTGCCCAGTGCGCCTCTCTGGATTTACCCTGTTGCTTCGCCTCATCTTCCACCACACGTGCACAGATGGCCAGATCACCCAGTATATTTTCGATAACAGGTTGATCTTCGAAATCTGCGAGTACAGACTCCATCTGCATTGGAAATGACAACACGTTGGTAGGTTTATCTTTGCCGCGATAATCGTGATTGAGCTGCTGGCTTTCAGCCTCACTAACGATGCGTAAACTGAGTTCGGGCTCGGCAGCCGGATCACCCTGCCAGGCAGCCTGCGCCCATTTGAGTAGTAGGCTACTCGGCGGAGGTTCTTCTATTGATTCCGGCAGATCATCTGCCAGCTGTATTTCCATGTGTACAGCCATGTTCAGGTATTACTCTGTTGGTTGTCGGATTCATCAAGGGCTTCATGAGCATCATATGCCTTAACGATGCGTTTCACCATTGGGTGTCTCACCACATCCCGTGCATCGAAAAAAGTCATAGAAATATCATCGATATTTTTTAAAACCTCAATCGCATGTCGCAGACCCGATTTTGTGCCTCGTGGCAGGTCGATCTGTGTAACGTCACCGGTGACGACTGCAGTAGAACCAAAACCAATGCGCGTGAGGAACATCTTCATCTGCTCGCGGGTAGTATTCTGTGCTTCATCAAGAATAATAAAAGCATCATTCAGGGTGCGGCCACGCATATAGGCCAGGGGTGCAATTTCTATTACATTACGCTCCATCAGCTTGGCGACTCGCTCGAAACCCATCATTTCATAGAGCGCATCATACATAGGGCGCAAATAAGGATCAATTTTCTGCGCGAGATCACCCGGCAAAAATCCCAGCCGCTCACCGGCTTCAACTGCGGGCCGGACCAGCAACAATCTTCTGACGCGCTCCGACTCCAGCGCCTCAACTGCACAGGCAACCGCAAGATAGGTTTTACCCGTACCTGCCGGGCCAATACCGAAACTTAGATCATGGGTCATTATATGCTTCAGGTAATTCACCTGATTTTTACCGCGCCCCTTAATCGGCCCCTTGCGCAATCGCAGACTCCACTGATTTGCATCCAGCATCATCTGCTCATCCATTTCCTGTAAGCCGGTTTCCTGAAGTTGAAGGTGCACCAGGTTTGCCGTAATTTCCTGATCCTCAGTGCTGCGATACAGATCTTTAAGTATATCTGCACCCATCTTTATATTATCAGCCTCACCAATCAGCTGAAAATGATGATTACGGTTATTAATTTCCACACCCAGACGCGACTCAATCTGTCGCAGGTGCTCATTCATGGGGCCGCAAAGATTTGCCAGACGCTCATTATCTGCAGGCTTGAAATCGATATCCAGACTTTCTGTCATATTCTAATTATAGTGCTTTGAGGTGCGATATTCAGGGAACATCAGGCGGACAGACGGGCGCTATCAATATCGGAGATATCGATAAACTCCCCCTGCAGGGAATTAGTAAATGCCGCGGTAATTTTTACGTCTACAAAATGCCCTATGAGGCGCTCATTACCATCAAAATTCACTACACGATTATTCTCAGTACGCCCAGCCATCTGACGAGAATCTTTCTTCGAAGGGCGCTCTACAAGAATGCGCTGGACAGTACCCACCATGGCCTCGGAAATATCTGATGCCATCTCGCTAATGCGTTGTTGCAGACGCGCCAGGCGCTGCTTTTTAACGTCCATGGGCACATCATCAGCTAATGAAGAAGCCGGTGTACCCGGGCGTGCCGAATATATAAAGCTAAAGGAATGATCAAAGCCCACATCTTCAATCAGGCGCATGGTCTGTTCGAAATCCTCATCCGTTTCACCTGGGAAACCAATGATGAAATCAGATGACAGGGTGAGTTCAGGCCGTGCTTCACGCAATCTGCGGATCTTCGATTTGTACTCAATCGCCATATGCCCACGCTTCATGGCCGCCAGCACGCGATCTGAGCCACTCTGTATCGGCAGATGCACAAAACTCACCAGCTCTGGCACTTCAGCATAAGCCTGGATGAGTGAATCGGAAAATTCAACCGGATGAGAGGTGGTGAAACGGATACGATCTATGCCCTCCACCGCTGCCACATAGTGAATTAACAATGCAAGATCGGCGATTTCACCATCGTGCATTTCGCCACGATAGGCATTGACATTCTGCCCTAGCAGGTTAATTTCACGCACACCCTGCTGAGCCAGCTGGGCAACTTCTGCCAATACATCATCGAATGGACGGGAAATTTCCTCGCCACGGGTGTAGGGCACTACGCAGAATGTGCAGTACTTGCTGCAACCTTCCATAATAGAAACAAAGGCACTGGGACCTTCGGCTTTTGGCTCGGGCAGGTTATCGAATTTTTCAATTTCCGGGAATGAAATATCGACCACCGCGCGGTGATCCGTATCGACCCCCTTCACCATTTCCGGTAGACGGTGCAATGTCTGCGGACCAAATACCATATCGACGTGCGGCGCACGTTGACGAATTGCATCACCCTCCTGGGACGCCACACAGCCACCCACACCAATCACAAGATCAGGGTTATCCTGTTTCCAGTGCTTCCACTTACCCAGCAGGGAGAAGACTTTCTCCTGTGCCTTTTCACGAATCGAGCAGGTATTCAGCAATAGAATATCAGCTTCTTCCGGTGTATCCACCTGGATAATCTCTTCCGATTCCGCCAGCACATCGTGCATCTTGGCCGAATCGTATTCGTTCATCTGGCAACCAAAGGTTTTGATGTAGAGTTTGCGCGCCATATAGCCTGCATCTTTAAAAAGGGAACTGGCAATTTTATCATCAACCTGATGAATCCCCAAACAATGAACCCAGTATATACAGGGGTAAATACCCGATAAATACTCTTAACTTCACAATATGGGACACCAGATACACCCAAAACTGGCCTCAAGCAGTGGATTATTATTAAAATCATGCCTTTGCCCTATGCACTGCATATAAGACGCACGCGCACTAATACCAATATCAAAGAGCAGCAAAGAATGCATGATAGCAATGACCACCGACTAAACAGCTACCTCAACAAAGCAAAGCAGACTGGCGTTAAAAGCGTATGCCTGTGCCGTGAGATAGTCCTCACTCAACTATACCCTGCTACCCGGCATTGCAGCAGAATCACCCTGCGTATATGTCGTCACCGACTGCTGCCGGTGCTGCGCACTAGCAGCATAAAGGTACGGAACGAACTGCTAAAAATACATCAGCAACAAAACTGGATTAAGCGTTTTGGCGGCACCATGCTCGACAACGCAGCAGGACTTATAATGGCTATGCTGGCAGCCAGAATTGTGCAGAATTTTGTAGAAGTGAGCGAATTCAGCAATCTCTGGGGCCTGCTAGCCAGTCGCCCTGTGGTCACCGAAACCACCTATGAGGTACTCAATTTCGGGGTAGAGTTTATCATCGCCCTGATAACCTTTACCCTGACGGAACACTATATCTCGGAATATAGAAAAAATAGTAGCGAAGCCGCGGAGTCAACCGATCAGTCATAACTATCCAGGCTAAGTGAGCGCAACTGACGAAAATAATACATTAACGGTAATTCAAGCCTTTTCGACAGCTCCCTTGCCAGGCCAGACATCGATGACCCGTTGTGTGCAGATGCCTGTTTACCGCAAAACAGAATCCAGTTTCCCCTGAACACATCACATACATACAGTTCCTTATAGAGCTCACCAATACGCTGCATCAATCGCGAGTCCGCTGACGGCAGCTGATGAAAATTAATCACCAGCCAGCCCCGCTCATCCAGTAGCCGATACGCATTTTCCACAAAATCCAGTTGTAGCTGCACCTCACTCATTCCCCGAGCCTCATAAAGATCACTGAATATCAGGCCAGTAGTCGCCGCATCCTCGCTCGCAAGGTAATCAAAAGCATCTGCACAACACACTTGAAGCTGCGGCACTCGTGGCAGGTCGAACCACTCATAAGCGACATCGATAACCGTTTGACGGAGCTCTACAAACTGCAGCTGCACCTCGGGATAATAATACTGCAGGCAATGCCCCAGCCCTCCCCCGCCCAGACCCAGCACCGTAATATGCCGGGGCTTAACGAACAGCAGACCCAGCAACATAATCTGCGTATATTCATGCACCAGGGAGTGGGGGCGACTCATCAGGAGACTACTCTGCTCCAGCTCAGAACCAAAACCAAGTACCCGCTTATCACCTGTCTGGGTAACCGTAACTTCACCCCACTCATCCTCGGTACGAAATAGCTCTATAGCTTTCACGCCACCTGCACTGGCACGAGCGTTATGCCGCAAAGATTTCATATAACGAGATCCAGTCCTTAACACTAAAAATGAATCTTATTCACACACATCATATAAAGTGGTCATTACATCCACGCAGCCATTATCTTTGCTAGCAGACGTAGATAATAAAACCTTAAACAATATTAATTATAATCACAGCAGACCTGGTTCTCAATTTCGATGCAGAGGGTTTTAGCTGGCTCAGTAACCAGTCTGTATTCAGCTTTATTAAAGAGCATAGAAAAAATAACAAAACCCTTAATCATTATTCACCCGGATCATAATGAAATATCAAAAGCAGTTTTTCAAACCCGTTCAGTTAGTGTGGACACACATGCTCGTTATTTCACAGGAGGATATAGAGTGTTAAGTATTAATCGTGTATCAATCGAATTTTTATTCAGCATAATATTAATTCTATGCAACCAGTCACTACTGGCTAACGAACCCGTGAATACCGACAATACATATCTGATAGTCGCGAGAACACAACTCAATATTGCATCTGAAAAATATAAGAACGGCGAAATTGGCGCATCGAGCAAGAACCTGAAACATGCTGGTGAATGGTTATACAAGGCAATAAATCATAGTCGATCGGAAGAAGTAAAAACTGAAGCTGAAAAACTGGCTAATGAAATAAATACATTTCGAACCGTTTTAAATGACTCAAAAAAATAAAATGACATCATCAGATTCTGGCATCGGGCCACCTCCCTTGTCATCAGGGAATCTGACCAGCTTGTAAAAAATAACACCTAATCTTCTACCAGCAATAAAATATACCATCATCTTCTGGATGCCAAAGTGCATTTCTACAATGCCGATCATGATATTTTTATCAGTCATGTCTCTATAGATACAAAGAACGAACTAAGCCAGACTATTGAGTACCTTAACGAGGCCAGTCAACTCGCCAGACCGGAACTGGGCAACCACATTGCCAAGCTGATTAATAAAATCAATGAATTGATTTCATTGCTAGATTCAAGCGAATCTCCCTGGACAAAAGACCAGCTTACTCACATATTAGACAATACCATTAACGAGCTAAACTACGCCGAAGAGTTAGCATCCGGTGACAGCGTACCGCGACTGGAAGCAATAAAACAAAGTGTTATAAATTTAAACGCCGACATACATAAAACCAGCCTGAAGACAAAATATGATTCAATTAGCCGTGACTTCAGCCATACCATAAATAATTTATAACGAATCTGTAGACTTTTATTTACCGTTTACGGCGCAAAAAACCATCGGCGCCCCTGGCGACAAAACGCAGCTGGGTGATCGCCTTTTCAGTCAGCGGCTGTCGTTCAGACGGCTTACAGTCGAGTGCTTCGGCGCCCGCATTAAACACCAGGATAACCATTGCCTCGGCCTGTATCCTCGCATCATCTGCGTCATAACCCTGATTATGCTGGATATAGTCTGCCAGTTCGACGACGAAGTACTGTAACTCCCGGGATACGGCCTTACGAAAGGCCAGGGAGGCTCCGCTGCGCTCTCTTAGCAGCAGGCGAAAAACATGTGGACTGTGATGAATAAATTCCATAAATGTTTCGACCGAGGTGCGTATGACACTGCCACGGTCATTGAAACGCTGCCTTGCCTTGCGCATAAGCTGACGTAGCGTTACCCCACCCTCATCCACCAGTGTCAGGCCCAGCTCTTCCATATCCTCAAAATGCCGGTAGAAGGAGGTTGGCGCGATACCCGCCTCCCGGGCGACCTCACGCAGGCTAAGGCTGGCATAACTGCGCTCCTGACCCAGCAGGTGAAAGGCTGCATCGATAATCATGCGGCGGGTTTTTTCTTTCTGCTGTGCTCGATGTCCACTCATGCGGGAATCTTAGCATGATCTGATATTTTAGCTAACATTCGTATGCACCTTTTATCCTTAATTAGACTATATTATGTATACACATTAAATATTTCAGCGTACACTTGTACGCATCTATATAGCACCACCGGATTTACCCGCATGAAAAAACCCAACCTCATCTGGCTCAATGTGAGCGTCTTCTCCCTGACCGCCCTGATTACCCTGATAGGCGTCCCCATATACGCATTCAGCCACGGTTTCGATGGCTGGCAGATAGCAGCAATGATTATCGGCATCATCTTCTGTGAGATATCCATTACAGCCGGCTACCATCGACTCTGGTCACATCGGGCCTACGAGGCCCACTGGCTGGTACGATTTATATTTGCCATCGGCGGCACCTTTGCCACCCAGAACAGCATCCTTCACTGGGCCTCCGATCACCGAGAACACCACCGTCACACCGACAATAACGAAAAAGACCCTTACTCGGCGAAGAAAGGCTTCTGGTATTCACATATTGGCTGGATGATTCGTGATTACGGTGTTCATTCCGACAGCAGTTACAGTAACTGTAACGACCTTAAAAAAGACCCGATTGTGATGTGGCAGCACCGCCACTACCTGCCACTGGTGCTGGGTATTAATTTCGGCCTGCCGATTGTGCTTGGCCTGATACACGGCGACCTGATTGGCATGCTGCTACTGGCCGGCGTAGCCCGACTCTTCATTTCACATCACTTTACTTTCCTGATTAACTCACTCGCGCATATCTGGGGAAGCCAGCCCTATTCGAACGGTAATTCATCCAGGGACAACGGCCTGCTGGCATTTCTCACCATGGGTGAGGGCTACCATAACTATCATCACAGCTTTCAACGTGACTATCGAAATGGTATTCGCTGGTGGCAATTCGACCCGACCAAGTGGCTAATCCGCTCACTCGCCTGGTTTAAACTCACCAGCAATCTGTATCGCACCCCGCTAGAACATATCGAAACTTCACGCGCTGAAATGCTCCTGCATAACACCACGCGCAAGCTGGCAAGCTTGCCTCATGCTGATGTATTGATAACACGATTACAGGCAGAATATGACACGCTGATTAGCAAGATCAATGAATTCTCTCGCGCCAGACGTCAATGGCTCGAGGCACGCAAAGCATCGATGATAGAAAACTACGATTGCGATGCACTGAAGCAGAAAGTTGAGGCTTTAAAACAGAGCTTCCTTGAACAGAAAAAAGAATGGCTGATGCTTAATGCCAGACTCGCCTGAGAAGACAGGCGAGGTTTCAGGTAAGTGACTCAATTATGAGCACTTACCTGTACTGGTTGTAAGTGAAAAACAAATCACTATTGTTCTATATCAAAAACATATTATCCGCATGCTATAACCTGAATCTAATAATTTAAGGAGGAAAAGCATGCTGGGTGAAAAGCACGACCTGGTTCACGAACTGCCCGAACACAAGGACCAGATACACAAACTTAAACAGGACAATAAACACTTCTCTCGTTTACTAAGCCGATATGACGATCTCGACACTCAGATCCGTAAAATCGAGGAAGGCTTCGAGTCAACTTCGGATGACTTTATAGAAGCCCTCAAAAAAGAAAGACTACACCTGAAAGACGAACTCTTTAGCATCATCAAAAGTGCATAACACAGAGGTCAAAACCCAATGCCTGATTTAGATAGCTACAAATCACAGCTTATCTCTTTGCGTAACGAGCTTACCAGGCGCAGCGATGCGATCAGTAAAGACCTGCATCATGAAGAGATAGCCATAGAAAAGGATTTTGCCGAACAGGCAACTCAACGAGAAAATGATGAGGTCCTTAACTCGCTGGATGCTGACGCCAGGAATAAAATCATGCAGATAGACAAGGCACTACTCCGCATAAAGAATGGTGAATTTGGCATATGTGAAAAATGCGGGGTAGAAATCGATGAGAAAAGATTAGAGGCCATCCCCTATGCCAGCCGCTGCATAGGCTGTGCCAGCTAAACAGCACCTCATACTCCCAGCCAGAAACATTAAATGCAGTCCGTCGTCACAAACGATACTGCGCCTTCAGTAGTGCTAAAATAAAACTGTCTTTTGACAACACTCACTGGAGGTGTCCCATGAATATTGCACCCACCCTGATATCTGCACTGGCTCGTCAGGACATCACTTTCGACACCGTGCATCATACTCATTCAAGCTGCAGCATGGATTCGGCCCACGCAGCTCATATTCCTGCCGAGCAACTGGTAAAACCGGTAATTCTGGAGGATGATGCAGGCTACGTCATGGCCCTGGTTCCCGCTAATCAACAGGTAAAAATTCGCGAACTCAACCACTTTCTCAGGCGAAAAATGGGGCTCGCCACTGAATCTGAAGTGGCAGAGCTATTCAGCGACTGTGAAGCGGGGGCCATTCCACCACTTGGCGAAGCCTACGGCGTGGAGACCGTAGTTGATTACAGCTTTGACGACTGCACCGATGTTTACCTGGAAGGCGGCAACCATACTGATCTGCTACATCTTAGCGGTAATGATTTTCGCCAGCTGATGGAAACAGCCCACCATGCAAGTATCTGTGTACACTAGCTTAACTCTACTGCACGGCGCTCAGCGCCGTGCATGAGCTGAATTATTCACTGTTCCGGCAAGCTAAATCAGCAATGACTGACTCGTTCAACGCCCTGTCTTCAGCCGCATATATTATCAGCAGATCAGCGATTTATTTCCTACAATATATCTATCATTTGCCTCATCTGAATCACTTAACTTATGCTCAAAAAAATCCCGGTTGCTGATGTTCGTCCTGGCATGTTTATTGAGAAGCTCGATGGCAACTGGCTAAAGCACCCATTCTGGAAAACCTCATTCAAACTGCAGAGCAAAAAAGACCTGGATGCATTAATCAACTCGTCTATCACTCATGTCTGGATAGACATTGAACAGGGTGATGATATTGAGGATGCTAATGTCGCCGAAACGGTAACGGCTATCGAGGAAACACAGAAGGAAGAACAGCCAAAGAGTGTTTCACTAGAAGATGAACTCAATGCCGCACGTGAGACCCTGGCACGCGCCAAAGAATCGACAATACAGATGTTCCAGCAGGCACGCATGGGGCAGAGCATCAAAACTGAAGACCTGGCACCGCTAGTTGATGAAATTTCAGAATCCCTGAACCGAAACGCCGCTGCGATACTCACCCTGACACGCATGAAAACAAGCGATGACTATACCTATCTGCACTCAGTCGCCGTGTGCGCTCTGATGATCGCACTTGCCAAACAGCTAAATTATAAAGGCGATCTTCAGGAACTGGGTACTGCAGGGCTTTTACATGACATCGGTAAAGTCGCCATGCCCGATGAAGTACTGAACAAGCCCGGCAAACTCACTGACGAAGAATACGAAATTATGAAGTCACATCCGCGACGTGGCTGGGAAATTCTACGCGACTCGTTCAATGCGGGTGAAACAGCGCTTGATGTCTGCCTGCATCATCATGAACGAGTGGACGGCAAGGGTTACCCTGATAAGCTATCCGGAGATGATCTTTCACTGGTGGCACGTATGGGTGCAGTGTGCGACGTATATGATGCCATCACTTCTGAACGTTGTTATAAGCCGGGCTGGGATCCGGCAGAGGCCCTGAAAAGAATGGCCGAGTGGCAACAACAGGGTCAGTTTGATAAAACCGTGTTTAACGCCTTCGTTAAAACTGTTGGCATCTACCCTACCGGCACCCTGCTAAAACTTAAATCAGGGCGCCTGGGGATTGTGACCGAACAGTCTGAACAAACACTGCTAAAACCTCGAATCAAGGTTTTCTATTCAACCACCAGTAAATCACCTATACCTCAGAAAATCATTGAACTAAGCCGTTCACAGGAAGTTATCGAAAGCATAGAAACACCTGAAAACTGGGGCTTTAACCGGCAACGCATAATGGATATTCTTGCCAGTTAGCTATCTACTGAAACACTATGAATCAATAGCTACTTTACTGCGTAGCTGCTTATCGCGTCCACGACGTGTTTTACTGTCAATGCGGCGAGTTTTTGCTGCCGTTCCCGGACGAGTTGCAATTCGCTTTTTCTGCACCACTGCGACGCTGTTAATTAATTCAACCAGGCGAATAATTGCCTGCTGGCGATTTTTCTCCTGCGTTCTACAGCTCTGCGCCTTAATAACAATCACACCTTCTTTAGTAATGCGCTTGTCATTCAGCTTAAGCAGGCGCTGCTTGTAAAAATCCGGCAGTGAGGATGCTGC
>JBFHVK010000073.1:0-11019 GCA_041589615.1 Gammaproteobacteria bacterium
CGAAGCCATAACCTGGGCGAGAGTTGCTAACAAGCGCGATAACAGTTCTGATTGCTCACGCTTACCAGTCAACATCAATATTTTAAGCGATGAAGAACTGGATGCTACAATTAAAAATGAAAACGAACTAGCTCGTGCAGATCGAGAAAATAGATTGCCACTACTTATCTACTCAAAATACTGCAGCATTAGAGACTCTAATTAACAATCTATAGATTCGACTAACTACTGCTCTTTATATCAGGCACATTCATTATTACAACATGCTAGTTTTTAGACGGTTGCCCAAACCAGAAATCTATACTCTTTTTAAGAAACTCATCGTAGCGCATATAATGTGATCCATCACATGAGAAGTTCAGTCCTATCATGCCATTTATCACATTAAGTGAACCTGCACGTAGATAGATATTCTCATCTGCAAACCGCAATTTACGAAACACCTCAAATATCGGCATGATTTTATCTACAGGCACGATGGCACGTTCATGGTAGGCATGCCTTGGGAATGCAAGGCAAACATCTGGATCAATGATTTCATCTATACTCAAAATTCTATAACTGAATGGATCATCCACTACCCACACAGTGGCACGGCTGCTGGAAAAATGTAATTTCCCATGAAATACCCCGTGCTCACTCATCAGTTCACACATGATTGGAATCACTTCATCCAGATGTTTATCCATCTGACTTTCAGCACGCTGTTGACTAAATACGACGCCACGAATTGCCGGATCACCCTTAACCTGTCTCCAGTTATCTGGCTCGCGATATCGCTCATTAATACCTGGAAGTTCTCGTAAATCAAAATCAGCACCAAGGAAACCCGCTCGTTTACCATCACTATCACGTATAACCTGTATAGCTGTTAACGACGGACGTTTTTTATTACGACTAATATAGGCATCGGATAATTTAAAATCCGTGATTCCAATAATCCCTTCCATATAAGGACGTCCCATACGATCACGACCTAGTTGCGACTCATCCTCACCACCAGGCGTAATATTGCTCGTTATCTGCACACCATCGGCATCCAGCACATACAGGTGCTTACAATGTGAAAGATCCGGCATTGCCTCACTCAATAAGGCATGCAATTTAACCTGATCAGTCATAATCGGCTGGATCTTCGCTGCAAGCTTGTACATCTCACTTCCAAGCATTGCAGTCAGTTTTTCTCGCTGGACACGTATGGAATCTTTTAAACTGTCACTCATTCATTATCCTGAAATGTACTATTATCTTAAAATATCTATCAATATTCATGAAAAAACTGGATCTTTATTATACATTACATCAGTAGATGTCAGACTTTAAACAGAGAGAAAAACATTGGATTTCACCTGGATTGCTATAAACCACACAATAACGGCCATAATCTGCCTTATTTTCATTCTTGGGTTTATAGCCAGGCAACTTAATCTACCACCTCTTATTGGCTTCCTCATCGCAGGCTTTATTATGAAGGCGATGGGTGTTGAAATGTTCTCCGGACTCAGCTCTCTTGCTGATCTCGGCATTACTTTACTTCTCTTCACTATTGGACTAAAACTCGACTTGCGCAGCCTGGCAAGACCTGAAATCTGGGCTGTTTCCAGCATACATATTCTATTTGTCGTCGTCTCATTTGGCACATTGATTAGCATTCTTGGCTACACAGGTATTCCACTGCTCACATCTATCTCAACAGAAACGGCCTTACTGCTTGCATTTGCACTCAGCTTCTCGAGCACTGTATTCGCAGTAAAAATACTCGAAGAGAAAGGTGAATTACAGGCCAATCACGGACGTATTGCAATTGGTATCCTGATTATGCAGGATATATTCGCCGTCGTTTTTCTTACCATTACCTCAGGCAAACTTCCTTCTCCCTGGGCAATAGCTGTTGTCCTCACTCTAATTCTCATGCGCCCTGTTTTCACCCAGATTCTGAAGCGTGTAGGTCATGGAGAATTACTCATAATTGCCGGTTTTGTTCTCGCCATGGGTGGTGCAACCGTGTTCGAACTGGTCGACATGAAAGCTGATCTCGGGGCGTTGGTCATGGGAATGATACTGGCACGCCAGGAACGCGCATCCGAAATGGCATATTCATTACTCGCGTTTAAAGACCTGTTCCTGATCGGCTTCTTCCTGAGTATAGGCCTCACAGCCAGTATCAGCCTCGAAGTAATTGGCATCGCCTTCCTGCTTCTATTACTGATGCCAATTAAAATATTAATGCTTTACTGGCTCCTCACAATTTTTCGACTACGCGCACGAACCTCATTTCTCACCGGCCTTAGCCTTGCCAATTATAGTGAGTTCGGTCTCATCGTAAGTGCTATCGGTTATAGTTACGGCTGGTTAAATAGTGAATGGCTAGGTGTCATCGCGGTTGCTCTCTCGCTCACTTTTATTGCATCCTCTCCGCTCAATTTTTCAAGCCATGAAATGTATGCAAGATTTGAAAAGTTTTTCATTCGATTCCAGCGCACTGAAAGACTTAGCAGTGAACAGATCATCAGTACTGGCGATGCTGAAATTCTCGTTTTTGGCATGGGAAGAGTGGGTACTGCAACTTATGAAACACTGCGTAAAAAATTCGGTGATATCGTACTCGGAGTAGACAACGACCCTGTCGTTATTGAAAAGCACAGGGAGCGAAATCGCAATGTTATTATGGGCGATGGTACAGACGTAGAATTCTGGGAAAACCTTCATACTGATAAAGTTAAATTGATACTACTTGATATGCCTAAACCAGAGGAAAATCTGTTCGCATTTGAGCAATTAGCGAAACATGGCTTCACAGGTAAAATTGCTGCAACTGCAAAATACGATGACCAGGTTGAGATGCTGAAAGAAGCTGGCGTAGATGCTGCCTATAATATTTATGGTGAAGCCGGTGCCGGTTTTGCAAATCATGTTTGCGAGCAACTTGATAAACCACTGAAATCACTTGATAATCCGGCGGTATAGATCCAGATTTTAAAACCACACACAGCCGAGCCATAGAAGTCATTCAATCAGTGATACTGATAATCATCTACTGATTTCATGTCATCACCCATCTTTAAACGAGTCTTATATTCCTCGGCTGTGCTTAACTTTATTCTTTCGGAACCCAAGCTACATTACAACAGAAAATCATATACCAATGAAAACAGAAACTTAGTCGATTCAACCTTGAAAGTTATTTTAATTTGACCCTGAAGAAGGCTTCGAAATCATCAGTAATTAACTATAGATGCAGGCCAGCACTCTTTTCTCCGAGAGTACCCAGGCTACCAAACCAGAATTCAATATCCTTCTCAAGAAATTCTGTGTAACGCATATAATGCGAGCCATCACATGAAAAATTTAACCCGACTATTGCATTCACAATATTTATAGAGCCAGATCGAAGATAAATATTGTCATCTGCAAAGCGCAGCTGCCTGAACATATCGAATATGGGTTTTATATCTTCGACAGAAATTTGTGCACGATCAAAATACTCACGCTTGGGATAAGCCAGCAGACTATCGGGTGAAGTGAGTTCATTTATACTCAATATATGATAGCTATAGGGATCATCTCGATGCCATACAGTTGCCCGGCTACGTGAAAAATGTATTTCACCATGATAAACCCCACATTCAGTAATCAGCTCATGCATGGTATCCAGTGCATCATCGATATTATCATCCATAATGCTTTCTACACGTTGCTGTGCAAACAAACCTCGCCGAATTGCTGGGTCACCTTTTAGCTGGTGCCAGTTATCAGGTTCCCTGTAGCATTGTTCTGTGTGCGGTAACTCGCGTAAATCAAAGTCTGCACATAGAAAGCCCAGTAACTGCCCATTCTTCTCACGAATAACCCGTGTTGCTGTGATACTGGGCCGCTTGCGCTTACGACTGATGTAAGCCTGAGACAACTTGAATTCTGTCTTGCCCAGGATATTAACCGTATAAGGGCGCCCTGTGCAGTCCCTTCCCATATAGCTTTTATCAAGATGGTCTCGGTGAACATTACTGGTAATCTGTTTAAACTGGTGATCGAGAACATAGAGGTGTTTACAGGATGCCACGTCAGCGTGTGCATTGATTAGAAGCTGCTCAAGCAGAAGCGGATTCATCGCTGTTTCAGCACAGGCCACTGCCAGGTCCTCAAGCGGTTTACTCAACCATTGCTGTAGAAGTTCGCGCTGTACTCGAATGCCTTCACTTAATGAGCCTGCCTGCCGCATACCACATAACGCTTTTTTATTCATGGCTACAGTATAGGCTTATGTGTACTGTTTCCGCCATCTCTACCCGCAGTAGTATTGATGTGTATCAACATCCTTTTATCACCTTAAACTATTAATTTTAATAGTATTTTTTTGTCACGCCAAACTCCTGACAAAAGCACTTTCCAGGTCACCTGTATACACCTGTCCACTTTAAAAAAACAGCCGCCATCATAGACATAGGTACGCATTTGACGTGCCGGCAAACAGCTAATTTTACAGTTTTTTGAGCTGGGCCGATATCTTCGCTGTAATCTGGATTTATAGTAGAAAAGTTGAACGCCTGTCGCCTGGCTTGTCTAATAAATAGAACATGCAAGTAATTACCTGAACCAGTATGATCAAGAAATGAAAGCTCGACTCTGCAAATTATCTACCGCCCTGCTTACCAGCCTGCTCATCACAGCATGCAGTTCTCATATCCCCGAGAAAATACGCACAGCCCCTGAAAACAATCCCTCGCTGAGCGATGTACGGAAACAGGTAACATCATATATATCACACACTGTTCGCTGGGGAGGGATTATCCTCAATACTGAAAACACCCAGGAAAGTACAAGGCTCACAATTATGGCTCTGCCCCTTAGCTCCTCGGGTAAACCTGTGACATCAGATAATGGCGCTGGCCGATTTATTGCTGTTGTAAACGCATTCCTCGAGCCCCTTATATATAGCAAAGACAGGCTGTTCACTGTGATTGGCCACATTACTGGAACAGAAACCCATAAAGTGGGCGAATATCCCTACGAATACCCGGTGGTCTCTGTTGATCATTTCTATCTCTGGCCCATCCCTCCTGAATGGGATCCACGAGACTATCCCGATTTCTGGTGGCATGATCCATGGCATAATTATTACTACCCGTGGTGCACAATACATCACCCCCATAGACACTAATTTAGAGTAACCATCATGCTGGTCAACACTATGCGATTTATTTATCTATTACCCCTGACAATTTTACTAAACACTTTAAGTGGCTGTAGCAGTACACCCATTTTTGATAGCCAGTCCGTCGATAAATCACTGACGCCTCAAAGTGTCAAAGCCGAAAGTAGTATTAGCCTTGGCAAAACGGCTCTATGGGGCGGCACCATACTGGATACCCGTAACCTGAAAACCACGACACAGATAGAAGTCCTGGCCTATCCACTAGACTCATCACATCGACCACTGCTCGATAAAAAACCACTCGGCCGATTTATTATTTCGCATGCCGGTTACCTCGAACCTGCCAATTATGCACAGGGTCGACATATCAGTGTACTTGGAAAAATCGCAAAACCTCAGTTGGGAAAAGTGGGTGAAACTCAGTATACCTATCCTGTCATCAATTCTGAGAAGGTACATCTCTGGAGCCAGGAAGATAAAAAAAGTAAAACATCATTTCACTTTGGTATTGGTGTGAGCATGTAAAAAAAGCGAAGAATACCGGTGTATTCCTCGCCTTTATCTAACCAGGCTTTATTCAATACAGATACCCTAATTCATATACCTTTTTGATATTCATCTCGCTTAGCATCTGCAAATCATCTCCCTGTAGCGAATTACTGTATAACTGATCTGGTACTGGTCTACGTCCCGCTTCACCTGCTGTAAAGCTAATGCGAGCTGAATCCTCTGCCCATGCAAAATCCACCACTTCTTCACTGCCCAGACCTTGATTCAGTTTCTCTACCGAGCCAGCATCAAGCTGTACTACATATAACTCAACAAATGCATCAATTTCCTGATCGGCGGTATACGCAATCTTCGTTCCGTCTGGCGACCAACTGAATTTCTGCACACCACCATAGGTAATTGATGGCGCACTTACTCTATGTCCTGGCTGACTACCATCTGCTGCCGCCACATACAGCTCTTCATTATGCTGGCCTGCCTTGCTTCTGGTATACGCAATAAATTTTCCATCAGGTGACCACTGGTATTCGCCTACAGCACGTGACTCTGACGATGCAGCTTCAATGATACGAGATAAAGAACTACTATCTACTCGTTTTATAATCAGATCTGCAGGTAACAAACCACTCGATACATTATCCAGATAAGCCAGCTCTGTGCCCTGAGGATTCCAGCTAGAATCACTGTTAAAGTCCGCAATATTTGTCAGCTGTGTTCTGCTGAGATCCGAGACTTGACTCATATAAAGCTGGTAGCTATTTAAAGTTGTCAAACTGGCGCGATAGGACACTCGCTCACTATCAGGTGACCAGTGTACATTACGAATGTTTCCAACAGCCGTAACTAGCCTCTCACTATTTTCCTTACCTAAAGTTGTATCATAAAGGTTCAGTGCAAACGGATTTGTGTAAGAGTACTTAAAGACCTCCTGAACGATATACCGGCCATCCGGAGACCACTGTGGATTTTTAACTTCTACACTAGCGGTAGATCCAACACTGCCATTTATGCGATGATTGTTCGTACCATCACGATTAACTACATATATCTGATGGGGTGTACGACCATTTGGATAAACTAAATGCCTCGATGTATAGGCCAGCTGCAGACTGTCTGGTGACCAGCTGAAAAACTGTATTTCTTCTGTAGGACTTACACCTGACGCATTGACGACCTTCACAGGCTCACCACCACTCATCGGCACCACATACAGGTTAAAATAACCTCTATAAAAATGGTCAGCCGTGTAGGCCAGCCATTTCCTGTCTGGTGAGACCGCATAGCTCAGGATTCGACTGGATGGGTTATTCACCATCTGCTTGCTCATTAATACCGGCTTTGCATCCTTGTCACTAGAACGGTAAATCTCTGAACTACCATTGATATCGATTCCGTCGCTGGCAATATAAATAATCGTCTCAGCCTGCCTGTTTTCCTCTGCCCTGGTATTCTTGTCACTACTACCACTGCCACCACAGGCTAACAGAAACATGCAGGTACCGAGGGGAAGTAAATATTTAAAGTTAACTGGGGGTATCATGTGAATCTCCTTTTATGTCAGTTTTTATTGTCTTCATTCCCTTAAACGACAAGCCGGGCATAATCCCCTCATCTTTTCTTAATTTTTTCAGTAAGACTTCTCTCGCTCCACGCGTGCCACAGCTAAATGATTGATTTACTTACCCTATGCGTGCTATTAATGACTCTGGCAGACGCGACAAACCTGAGGCAAGGCAAGCCGGATATAAGCTATGACAGAGAGTCATCACATAACACAGATGTTACAAAGCTGGCGTCAGGGCGATATCCAGGCACTTAATCAGCTGATGCCCCTGGTGCATGACAAGCTGCACAGTCTGGCCAGGGGGTATATGCAGGGACAGAATGCAGGCCACACTCTCCAGGCGACTGCATTGATAAATGAAGCCTTTCTCAAGCTTTGTGATAACAGTATGAGCTGGCAGAATCGTTCGCATTTTATTGCCATTGCTGCTCGTGCCATGCGACAGATTCTGGTTGATCATGCTCGCTCGAAGCAACGTTTAAAAAGAGGGGGTGATCAGCTGAATGTTACCCTGCATGAAACCCGGGTAGGTAAACATGATACTCAAGGCGGCCTTCTTGACCTGGAAAATGCATTAGAGCGGCTTTCGCAAATGGATGAGCGTAAGGCACGCATTGTCGAACTGAATATATTTGGTGGCATGACCTACGATGAGATTGCCGAAGCAACCGGAATCTCTGCTGCAACCGTGGATCGAGAACTCCGTTTCTCGAGAGCCTGGCTACAGAAGGAGCTGACGAGCTAGGCTCGCCATATGACTTGCCTAGTTATTTAGCATTTCAATTGCATTTATCAGGCTGCGCTTCATGCGATTGAATGACCCCGCCAGAGAGGCGATTTCATCCTTACTGCTGTCATCACAATCGGCCACATCCATTTTACCCATGCTCACATCATGTGCTACTGCGGATATTTTTTGAATGGGTTTGATGATAATAAAATGCAGCAACAGGTTAAGAATGACAAACACCATCAGGAAGATTACAAACAGGGATAACATAAATGTGTTCAGTGTACTGTCTGCCCTGGCTAATGGCACCGACATAGGCACACTGACAATCTGCGAGCCGACTACCTCATTCAACTTCCAGCCAAAGCCATTTGCACGACCATAACGCACCAGCATCGTTTCCGGTGCATCCTGTACTTTTCCATGACACTGCAGGCAACCTTCCTTTTTAATCTGAATGGGTCGGGCAATATATAACATTGGCCCCGTTGCACTCATGCGCTCACCAACCATTTCCTTCTGTTCAAGATTATTTCGAAAATATTCTACAACACCACTTTCCCAGTCCGTCGCCCTGGACGCAGGATTAGTTGGATTAAGGGTTG
The DNA here is from genome assembly GCA_041589615.1 of Gammaproteobacteria bacterium. Lineage (GTDB taxonomy): Bacteria > Pseudomonadota > Gammaproteobacteria > SZUA-229 > SZUA-229 > SZUA-229. The sequence continues at coordinate 8,562 of JBFHVK010000073.1, forward strand.
CTTCCTTATAGGTGTATTCCGGGTATTTCGTTCTGAGGTTTTTTATATTGCTGGTAGCCGCATAGGCAGGAACGGTTTGCGGCAGGAAGTCACGCTTGATTTGCACGGAGAGTAATGGCCGAACCTCATCTACTGTGTAGGTCCGAACCGCCATGGCGCTTTCCATCAGAATTCCCGCGGTATGCAGTACCTCTTCCCTAGCGTTTTTCTGCAATACTTCATTCGACACATAACCCACACTCAGCATCCCGAATAAAAAGACCACCAGCATGACCAGGTTAAACTTTAATCGTAATCCCATTTTCTACTCCCTTATATTTTTTTCAGGCTTACTAAATATTTAGTTCAATTCGCCAGACTGTTTACATCGTTCAAATTTTTCATAACTTCTGGTAAACCCGATAAGATCAAACCCTGCCGTAAAACTTTGTGTTTTAGGCCAGCTTGGCCAGAACCCAAGAGCCACTTCTGCCTGCAAACCGTGAATAAATGCCTGGCGTATTTCATCTGACCTGGCATCAAATATCACATTCGTTTTTTTCAACAAACGATCTATAGCGAATGAATGCTTTTCATCAACAACCAGACCGATTGACTCATAAGTTAAATCAACATTCGATTTTGTAGTTACAATAAAAGCATTTCCATTATAAATAATTTTGACTGGAGTGTTTGCCTGCCCATCCTGCATTGTCTGCACTGATGATTCCATCAGGCAGGCCATAGTGTCAGTAAGCGGATCTTCTGCAAGCACAACATTCCAGTTTTCTGCACCTGCATACGCAGAGCCAGCCTGAATAAAATATAATAGAATAAATGTCATTGCTTTATTCATTTCATCTTCCTTATTTTCGATTCTTCATATTATTCCTGTGAATACTTGCCCAGCATTTTCTCAACAAACGCCTTACCTGCATTTTCATCATCAATATGCCTGGAAAGTGTCTCGATAAGCTGACTGATTGAACTCGCATTCTGTGCGTGCCGTCTTACCAGGGTTTGCGTAATTGGTCCCAGCGTATCAATTAACTCGGTCTCCAGTTCAGACAGTTGTAGCTGACTTAATTCAATGCCTGCCACAGTACCACTGGTTTTCAGTGCCTGAGGCACAGGCGGGGATGTAAAGGCCGAAATCTGTGTCTGTATCTGACGCTGGAAATCTTCACGGGATTTTTTATCCGTAATCGTACCGGCAAGCATGGTTTTTAGCTGCTCCAGATCTTCGGCCAGAGCAGCCTTACGCCTGACCATTATGCCCGCAATAGGCCCCAGGGCAGGCAATAAAAGCTCAGTGATCTGCTCAAGTAAACTCTCATCCCATTCGTAGGATTTTATTTTCTTCTGCCTGACTGGCATCTGTAGCATGGTTAGATCATTTTCCTGCTGTAAATTTTCAGTGTTTCCAGATGAGCGAGTAATGAGCCGTTTTAGTTCTTTCAGTGAATCACAAAGTTCCAGCATACTTGCAAAACGCTGTTGTGCATCACGTGCCAGCGCCCTTTGTAACACCTGTAGAATTGCACCTGGCAATTGCACCGAATCGAGCTCGGAGTATTCCTGATTCAGTACGGCCTGTATCACATCGGGCAGGGCTTTCGCAGGGAAAGCCTGTTTTCCCAGTAGCATTTCATAAAATACCGCACCCAGAGCCCATACATCTGTTCTTGCATCAACCGCTTCGCCACGTAACTGTTCTGGTGACATATATGACAGGGTACCAATACTGATACCGGTACCGGTCAGGTCGCTGTTCTCGACTTTTGCTATTCCAAAATCGAGGACTTTCACTCCACCATCCTGTGTTAGCATAATATTCGATGGCTTGATATCACGGTGCACAATATTATGCTGGTGGGCGCTTGCCAAGCCCTCAGCCACACAGATAGCAATGTCAATGGCGTCATCATGCTGAAGTGGTCCACGTGAAATTCGCTTTGTCAGGGTCTCCCCTTCATAACATGGCATGGTGATAAACAGCAGACCGTCGGGGGTTTCATTGACATCATGTATCACACAGATATTGGGATGATCGAGCCGGGAAGCCGCACGAGCCTCGGACAGGAAACGCTGGCGGAATTGTTCATCTTTGCATTGACCAGCGGGTAGAAACTTCAATGCAACATGGCGTTGCAGCTTCTGGTCCTCTGCTCTGTAAATAACACCCATACCCCCTTCGCCTATCTGTTTGACGATTCGGTATGCTCCGATTTCATCACCTGACTGAAGTGACCTGTAAGAAATTGAGCTTGAGGGTTGAGCAGGTGTTTCCCAGATTTTACTTTTTGAGTCAGCGTCGATTAATGCCTGGACTTCATTGTATATCTCGGGTTCTTTGTCAGACAGATCCTTCAAATAGTGTTTACGCTGCTCTACAGGCATCGCCAGGGCAACTTCGAAACAAATCTGAACCTTTTCCATGTCACGTGTGTTCATTTCATATCATATGTGGGGGGCTGAG
>JBFHVK010000074.1:0-10914 GCA_041589615.1 Gammaproteobacteria bacterium
CGGGAAGGCGATTATAGCCATTACATTATCATCGATCATAAATGCAGGATCATCATCGACTTTTACTTTAACGCCAAACTCTGAAATATCTTCGACTTCATACTGATCAATATCTAGCATCAGTTTGGGGCGGTTGATGTGAGGAAATTTCAACCTGAAATATTCTCGCTGTTTTTCATTTTGCATCATGCAGTCCAACATTAGAAATCATTAATATTAATTAACACTTATTTATGGAAAACCTATTCTGGTTCTCTTCTTCTATATTAATTATGTGGATAAATACCTCACAATATCCATTCCCCATTCGGGTAGTTTTCTCGACTAATTGTTCAATTTACCTGATTTTCGCTTTATTCACTATAACATTGCAGATGCTGCAGCTGTTTCTGCGATCACTTCACTTGACCTTAGTATCACCCACCAGTATTTTTCAGTTCATACTAGCTCTGGCCTGGCTCACCAGCTTATACAGGCAAATTAGCTAATAGCATATATCTGATCAGGCAACTTTCTCATAGCCCTCAGAGGTGCATACTACTCTCCACGATGCTTACTAATCGGCTACTAAAGAGTGATGTTTATAAAGTAATCCATCCTGATAGCAAACATCAACTGATTCCTAAAGATCATAAGAACACTCTCTTTGCCTGTCATGAAAATAGACTATGAATAATGTGCCAGAAGCTCGTATTTGTTATGTTGCGAAGGGAAGCTCTAAACAGGCCAGGATCAGGTTAATTAGAAACACAGTTGCGGCCTTTACCTTTTGCTCGGTAGAGAGCCTTATCGGCGAGTTTTAGAATATCCCAGGGGGAAGACTTACCGGTCGATTTGCCATTAACAGTTGATTTGCCTGAAACCATTTTCATTTTCGAATCTGCAACACCAATCGAGACAGTAACGGTAACCGCCTTTATTTTTTTAGGCCTCGGCTTAGTATCAAATTTACGACGACTAAGACGGTTGACTACAAAAGGTGTACTGGCAATTTTCTCACGCAGTGCTTCCAGGTGTGAATTTGCTTCTTCGCTGTTCTTACCACTAAAAACAATGGTGAACTCTTCACCACCATAACGATAAGGCGTACCACCCCCACTCACCTTGCTCATACGAGTAGCAATCATGCGCAGGACAGCATCACCGGTATCATGACCATAGGTATCATTGAATTTCTTGAAATGATCTACATCCAGCATGGCCACTGTGTAGGTTCCACCGAGTTTCTGAAATTTTTCACGCAAGGCACGACGTGTTGGTAATTCTGTTAATTCATCCAGATATGCCATTCGCCATGATTCCTGTACCACTGCATACAGGCACATCAGTAAGGTGGAAATACCAAACACATTAAGACTTGCCGCATCCCTGCCGAAATGCAATTGAGCAACAAGCATCAACATAATACCAAGCCCGGCAGCCATATGAGAGGAAGGCTTAAGGAAGTAAAGCACAAGCATATATAGCAGTGCAAAAACAGATATATAAATAGCTGTCTGCGATTGAGATGTCCAGTCAAAATAACGGGCCGGCAACCAGTCTGTCAGCAATAACTGATACGCCCACTCAGGTGTTGATACTGTAATAATCACAGATACCATTCCAGATATAATTAAAACCGTATAGGCCGGCAATGCACTTAAATTAAGAATTCCACGTTCTGGAAGCAGGCTGTAAAGCAGAATAAGTACTGGTATTAACGTAGACAACAGCGCATATGACAAAACGTTTTGAGCCAGGTTTACACCCAGGAAAATATTCGTTATACAGATAACCAGTGCATAGAAAAAAACCTGGCTACGATTAAAGTGATAACTCAATCCCAGAGTAAGAATTGCCAGAAATACTGGTAAAAATACGATACCACCTAGTATTACCTCTGGCATCTGGAAATATTTGAAATATCCGATAAATGACACAACACACAAAAGTATTATTGGCAATAACCTGTTAATTACTCTCATAAATACTTAACGCACAACCTGTCTATTATCCTGACTATGCAAATCAGGGATGAATCGGCTTAGAGGATGATCTGCGAGAAAGCCAAATACCAGCCTTCTGGTTTTATACCAGTAAGTACCGAAATATATAATAAAAATACCAAAGAGGATTAACACATATATCGTGATGTTTTCGACATTATCCAGGCTAGATCTAAGTAGCTGGGTAAGTGAGTAGATGACATACAGCTGTGTTGCGACCAGCATGGCACGTCGATCAATAAGCAGGGCCACAAAAAAGAAAACGATAAAAAATGCAATAATTATAACTTCTTTACCCAGCATTTCCACGACACCACTATTGCTGGTTAATATAGATGCCATAACACCATGTACAATTAATGGTGCTGCTACCAGGTGCAGCCAGAAACCACTATCACTCATATGTGATATGCGCTGGGTATCACGTGAGTCAAACCATAGCGCGACCACGAATACCAGCAATCCAAATAGAGCAAATATTACTGGTGTTTTTAGCACATCCAGACCAATTTGCATTGTCGCCATAATTACCAGCCCGGCACTTAAGGGTAAAAGGCTAAATGGCATTCTATAACGCAAATAAAATAGTAAGCTGGTAATACAGACTATAGCCAGCCCAATCATGCTGGCATCATCATGCTGTATATTCATTGCGCGATTAACGAAATAAAGAATAGATATGAGAATAGCCATACCCGGCAACACGAGTTTTCTAACACCTACCAGCCATTCTGCAAGTACAATAAAAATGGCTATCGGCACGAGATAATAATAACCAGAGACACTGGTCATATTGATCGCAATAACCATCAGTACAATACCCAGTGTTATAAACACATCACCAAAACTACGGATGAAACGTAGTGGTTCCTGCTGCTGAAGCTTATTAACTGGTGATTGATCTACAACAGTCTCTTCCTGTTGCAGCAGAAATTGATGGAGCGGCTCGACCTGATCGGAGGTAAGTATATTTTTATTGACCGCTTTTTCTAATATTGATTTTGAAATCATAATACCGGGCATTATACTGCATTATAAAATCACATACTGATATTATTAATTGTTTATAGCCCCCATCCGTACAGCTTACTATAGATCATACAGGTATCTCCAGCCCTGCTTCTACTATCAGGCTAAAGTATAGACATGATTATAGATAACATTCCCATTAGACTGATCATTGCACCCCGGTTTTCATGCACTTTTTTTATGTGTAAACAATAAACTCATGACCATCGATGCCTGCTGATCTACCTCCCTTTTGATACCAGGCATATCTTCAGCAGATAATCCAGTAAGATCCCAGCACATTTCGTCTACCTCCAGAGTCTCCACCGTAACAGGTTGCTCTGCAAGTGCCTTCCTGGTGATTTCAGTCGAAATATAATTTATCGCAGCTTCAATTTTAAATTCATCAGCCTTCCACGGCTCATTTTGATACTCTGTAATTTCCTGTAAACTTTTTGGCAATTTCCATTCTCGCATTAGTTCTGCACCCACCTGCGCATAGTCAAAGCCGAGCAGCTCTCGCTCAGCCTGATATAATTTAAGGTGCTTCTGTTCCGCCAGTTTTACAGCAGGGCTCGACTCATTCGGGATTACCTGATACATCACCAGATGACCAATATTGTGTAGCAGACCAGCAATAAAGGGTCTCTCGGTATCTTCCAGCGTTGTACAATGATATGCCAGTAATCTGGCCGTCACAGCACAGTATACGCCATTAAACCAGAAGTCATAGATATTGAATTCATCATTGGTAAACCCTGAAAAGCTGTCAACAACCACAGTGGCCAGGACAAGATCATGCACCTGCTGAGTACCAAGCATATTAATTGCATGTGTCATCGTATCTACCTGATGAGGTAAGCCAAAGAAAGAGCTATTAACAAGCTTCAATAATCGAGCGGTAATAGCAGGATCATGGACGATTACCTGAGCAACATCTGACATAGATGATTCCGGGGAATTTATCACACTCCTTAATCGAACATAAACATCTGGCAATGAAATAAGCTCAATAGTTTCTTTAACCAGCGACTGTGCTGTATGCATACAATATTCCTGTGTATATATTTAAATAAATAGCACCATTTATAATAGATGATGAATCGAACGCATGCTTCAAGAATATACCTGCTAGCCTGATTAGAGCAAAAATCTATACTTGCTTTACCATGCACAATTGTGAACATTATGCTTAAGCATGAATATCAATGAACACAAATAATAAAGATTTTTCCCTGTACCTAAATCCCGGACATTATAAACATCTAAATAGCATCTATAACACTTTCATGGCTATTCTCGGTCACAATTGCAATATCAATTATTCTATTATCAACATTCTCATCAAACCTGTTCCAGTAAGTTGAAGATCTCTGAATGGCGACCACAGCATTAATAGCTTGATCCTCTATATTCTGCTTATGTAGCCTCTCAAGAGAATCACAGTAGAACGCATTACATATATCTGCACGTAACTCTCTTGGCAAAGAACACCCCGTTGAGCCCTGATTTATGCATGCATTATCAACTGATTCAATATTAATATGGGATAGATACAACTTAAACAAATCAACAGGTGTAGCATCTGGGTGCTTATGCAAATAACGCCTGACATTCTGTGGAGAAAGATATGCATGATTATTTCCAGATGCACAACACCCCCCCTTACACATAGAACACAACTGATCACTTAGAGCTTGAAGATCAGGCTGAGATTCAAACAGCAGATTCAGCTTACTAGAGTTCAAAAACGCCTTATCCTGTTCATCATCCATTGAACTCGTTTCACTGGATCTAAGCGCGCTTCTAATGATATTTTTTATATGCTCAATGTATTCTCTTTTTCTTGGGTTATCAATCTTCTTACTCACTGGACTGGAAGAAGGTATTGTAAGAAACACAGTATCGTCATGTATTGACTCAAATTGGGTGATCACACGCTTACGAACATCACTCAACTCCTGCTTTTCTTTATCTTCAATTTTTTGTAGAAATTTACTCTTCAGATCCTGCCTTTCACGACGATCACGCAGCATTTTCTTATTGAATTTAAGATGTGCTTCAAACATATTCGCCGGCAATAATAAACCTCGCTGTATTATGCCTCTGCATTCAGGTGAACGACAGATCGTATACCCAACATCTGGTTCATTGAATAAATCGATATTGGCAATCTCACATTCACAGACGTCACATAAAGAATGCGCTCTTTTAACCACTGTTATTGCTTAATCTTTAACAGAATCTGCATCAGTCGATGCATCTTTGTTAATTCGTGGCTCACCTTTAGGCCAGGCACCAAATGGGTATGGCTGGTAATCACTGTTGAATGTCAGGTATTGAATTATCTGGTAGATAAAAGTAGCAATACTCTGGCCTAGCTTGCGCAAGCGAGGATTTGTTTCTCCAGTGAATAATTTCAGGAGAAACTGAAATATGACCACTGCAAATAGAACAACTTCTGAGACACTATAAAATAACGCATACATGAGCATATAGAGACCTCGCATCCATGTAGACTGTTGCTTCAGGTTTTCTGTTATCTCATCAGCCATAAGAATCACTCCTTAATATTATGTTAAAAATAAAACAGCTATAGATGCTCAGGCAACATACCACATAACAATAATATAATGACAAATACTACCAGCGAGCACAAATATATGCCATATCCCATGGAAATGCCTGACTTTCTTATCAAAAGCGTAGAACACAATCCCTGTAGTATAAAACAGTCCTCCCGCTAACAACCACCAGAAGCCCTCGATTGGCAATGCATCCAGCAATGGCTCAATTGCGACCATGCAGAGCCATCCCATTACAAGATATATAATGACGGGTATGACTCTTCTTTTCTGTGGAACGAACTCGACAAGCATACCTGCAGCTGCAAGCCCCCATACAGCGACGAATAAAGACCAACCCCATACACCACTTAGTGTTACCAGGGTAAACGGCGTATATGTACCCGCTATCAGAAGGTATATCGCAAGATGATCCAGGCGACGGAATATCTCCTTGGCCCTGCCTCTAAAGCTATGATATAGAACTGAGAAAAGATATAATAGAAACAGTGTCGCTCCATAAACACTAAAGCTAACAATTTTCCATGGATCTCCCTGCCTGGCGGCCAGCACTATAAGCACAACACCTCCAGCAAATGCAGCAATCAAACCAAATAAATGAGTGACACTGTTAAATCGTTCTCCATGATACATATATCTTTCCCACCCATTAATATTTCACAGGCAAAGACATTGGCTATAGGCTATTGAAATTTATCCATATCTAATTCAGGAAATACATTAATCTTCTAAATTTATAAATCCCAGTTTTTTGTTACCATTAGATACACCAGGGTATCATCTTCAAGATCTTTGTCAGAATTTTCTATAGTGAGGGAGAAATCAAATTCTGCATAAGCACGTGATAAAGTGGCTCCAAAATGACCACCATCAGCAGTATCACCCCAGCTTCCAGCAAAAATCCTTATACCATATTCACTGACTGAGACTTCATATCCGACACTCGTATATGTCGTATCATTATCACTATCTATATAATGGTATGCATCAAATGCTTCGATCTTTGCACCAAGATACAGCTCAGTAACGTCGGCATCATCTGTATCCACTAGCTCATAATACGCAACACCCAGGTCAAGCGAAATTGCATCTAACTCGATTTCATATCCAAGGTAAAGATCGTATTCAATATCTGTATCAACACCATCATCTGTATTCGATAGCCATACACCAGCATATACACCCTGTTTATTCCACCAGTCCAGTCCTCCCTGTATCGCAGGCCCATCATCTGTATATGTTTCGCCACGCCATATATAATTACTAGTAATTGAAGCATTAGCGCTTACTTCTGCGTGGCTTTTTGCCGAAATGATTACACACATTATTACCAGTAAGGGGAGTATTGTTTTCATTGCCTTCCTCATATTTATTTAACTACGACTTAGCAATGTTTAGCTTATTAAACATTAAAAGTAAATGTGCCTGCGGATTTTCTCATCCACCTACTTTCAGCCTGATAAACTCCTGGACTCACGTATTAAATCACGAACTCGACGACTGACGAGTACAGGTAGATATTTTCTGAATTTAGCTTTATGTAGAAGCGCCCTGAGGTGTTTTTCATACAATCGACGCACGACTGATTCCTTTAAGCGATACTTCAAAGCTATCAGCTGTATTGCATGAGAGTGCTGTTGATACTCATTATCATTCTGATACAGGCTTAACATACGCCCTCCTGTATTATTATACTGCTTTAAACTAAACCCTGTACTCAATGGCTTAGCCCAGAACAAGTTAATCAATTTTTCAGATAGTCTGTAACATAAAGCGTTATGAAACAGCACATTGGACTCCTAAGAAGCCAGAATCCAGTAGTATTTAACGCTACTGAATATTTTTGAATTATCTGTCAAACCTTAAATCAGCTTTATTGATAATAATCAACATAACAGGCTTACATTCTCATTTGTAACGTATTATAAAGACCTATATATAATAACTACTATTTCGGGCCTTAATACTATGCCACTTTACAACCCTGACTGCCTGGGTAACTACGATTTTGAAAATATCGCGCGTTTTGCCAGACTTAGATTTATAGAAGGCCACAATACAATAGATCTATTACAGCAGGCCACTTCTGAAACAGAAAAAGAAGAAATTGCACTCGTCGCCATGCTCGATCTTGATGATTTATCTATTGAAAATATCAAACTTCACTGCAAACATGCCGATAAGTGCCATGTCACTAACTGCAGAAAAGTAATCAAGGAACTAATAGAAAAAGAAGTGGCCTAACAATTTCCTAAAATGGCAGCATCAGCGCACCGCCTTCAGGAAACTGTTGTCGTTAAGATACAGCCTCTCACCATCCCAGTTCATATAAATTTCTGAGTTACTGTAATCAATAGGTGTGTGTCTGCTATAATCGAAATTTCCTTCAAATATAACCGATTCATCAACTACCGAGTATACTCGGCCTTTGTAAATCCTGTCATCTGTGGAATCATTTTCTTCGATAAACACATAGACCGCACTATTGTCTTTACCAACTTTCCATGAACCATTGGGGCCTGAAGAAGAATCACAGGCTGATACCAATATCACACACACAGCTAAAACAAGTGATTTCATATTCTAAATACCTTTTTCAATTTAATATCAATATCATAGCAAGATATTATATTTATTAAGGAAAATAAAAAATAAGACCTGGAACACATTTGCGCCGACCACTCATAACTATTTTACTCGCCTCGTCTGACTAGCATAATATCAGGTTTGAAAATTGATTACTCGCATATAAATCCAGTATCAACATAATAACTATACTATCAGACATACATCATTACAGCTTAAATACCCGGAACCTGAAAATTGGTGCAAATACCCTGATTTCACTTATACTCACAGATCTATAACCGTAATTTACTCAATAGGTGCAAAAATGAAATACATTTTCAAGCAGATATTAATCATCTCAGCCTCAATATTATCCTTAACGGCCTGCAGTACTAATACTTCCAGCACAGATAGACAACCAAATTCCGCTGAGACACAGAAGCAAAATTCACGACATGCACAGGATGAATTATCGACTGAAATATCTCGCCCTTCACGTTCATATTGAATAAATTAATTTTATTTTTTACTTTTGAATAAAAATATATCAATATTTATTTTACTGATCTCAAAACTCTACATTCGCATGTAGATGATCTGCTCTGTCAAATGCATCAGGAATACCATTCATAGGATCTATGTCCTGCCAGTAATCTTTTCTTTTAAATGGAATACCATTACTTTCAAGCTGCCATGTACCACCTATTCTTTTTCTGTATTTTTTGAGCGTCTCCCAGAGTAGCCAGTATCCCAGCGCTGATTCTGTGGAAGCAGCAGGCGCCATAATTGTAATATCTACAGCACCTCCTTTCTGGTGATTCCCATTTACAAAATTACTATACCACTCATTCCTTTCTGGATTTCTCCAGCCACTACTAATCCATAGCTTATTATCAGGGACCTGTCTTCTTTTTTTATTTCTGTCAATTAGGCCTCCTTTCGCTCTCACTTCACGCAAATGTTTTGTATAAAATATATTTATTTTGTTTGCCAGATCTGACATACCATCGTCAATAATTAACTTATACTGACTTTCTGTAAGTGGATTCCCTTCCATATCTACAGGCATCTTTGGAATTGCAGAAATTTCACTGCGCATTGGCACAGCAATATTTCCTACATCTTCTCCCCTGTAATGCTCTATTTTATAGTGATTAATATATTCCTGTCGGATCATATCCTTACGATCCATTTGTAAATTAGTTTTATACGTGAATACTCTTTTATTATCTCTATACAGATGTAACGTCACCTCATATGCATATCTCGGATTATATTTTGATCGGTCAATTTTACGTGTTCCGCCACCATATCGAGTTCTTTTACCTGTCTTACCCTTACCTTTTTTATACTTCTTTGGAACATGCTCGAAAGGCACAGGTCTGAATACCAGTCTATCCCTGTTAGCAACATTTGAATCAAGCACTTCGGAAGACCACTGATTACTCCTGCCAATGATAGATGACTCACCCTTGAAATTTGATAGCACTTTTATTTTACCGTGTCTTTTATTTTTTATTTTAACAAGCCACTGAACATTGATTTCTGGCCTTAAATACCGGATATATTCAATTACAAATGGTATTTGCTTACCAATTCTTTTCGTTTGTGCTTTGCTTTTAATTCCTTCCAGAATAAGGTTTCCATCAGGAACTATAATGAATGAATTAATTCGGTTACTTTCAGGGTTTGCCGAGGTAGTGACAGATAAATATTTGGACAGTCTTTGAGATGAATCGATATTTGGTGAATATAAATGTAGAAATACAACTAGCAGTAAAGCAATATTGCAGTGCTTATATTTATCCATTAGATGGCCTCTAATTTCTGCAACAATATCAAACTTGACCAGTTTTATTCTATAAATCAGTAGATTATGTATTTAAGACAGGGAATGTAAATATACGATTATCAGTAATGTCAATTTCGTCACAAATTCTCCTGTCTTCACAATCACTTCGACTCACCAGATTATTTTCAATCAATTCAGATGCTTAGCTCGATAATTCGATACAAATCAGTTAATCTCACTAAAACCACCAGATAGCACATACCACTTTTACAGATTAATTGATCCACAACAACATTAGCGAATCCTTATGAGCACACTATATATGGATAACAATAGCCCACAATAATCTCATGTCTTTGAAAATCATTTTATCGACGATATTATCCATTTGCATACTTACAGTATCTTTCTCATATTATTATTCAGATAAAAACACCTCACAACGTGACTTTGTGCATATGCTCAACACTCATACAACTGACTTCCAGATTATCAGGAACTATCTAAAGCATCATGAACAGGATAATAGCCTGCTTTATCTCAATGCTATACAGTTGGCCGCGAATCTGGATAACAGTTATCTTGATAGCGTACTCGACTATTACACTACAGGCCGTCTAATATTAAAAACTGACACTGCAAGACTAATAACAAGTAAGCTACCCTCTGACTCAGTTAAACTTAATCATGCCGCAGGCAATATATATGCAACTCATGAATTTCAGTTATACAACCCATCTAAAGCGGTTAAACATCTTGAGTACTCGGCTCTCAGAGGCGACACAAACGCAGCAGCAACACTGGCAAATGTCTATGCAAATGCAAAGTGTTATATCGAAGCCATAACCTGGGCGAGAGTTGCTAACAAGCGCGATAACAGTTCTGATTGCTCACGCTTACCAGTCAACATCAATATTTTAAGCGATGAAGAACTGGATGCTACAATTAAAAATGAAAACGAACTAGCTCGTGCAGA